>NZ_JBIQHY010000146.1:0-16691 GCF_044508335.1 Actinomadura sp. | reverse complement strand
GGCGGCGCCGCCGGCCGCGCCGCCCAGCACGCCGGCCGCGAGGGCGCGCGGGAGCCCGCGCGCGGCCGCGGCGCCCCTGGCCCGGACGAGCGTGCCCAGCAGCAGCACGCCCGCGACGGTCATCCCGGCCGCGTTGCCGACGCCGAGGGCCGCGACGACCCACTGCCGCTCGACCGACAGGACCAGCGCGACGTCGGCGCCCATCACGACCAGCCAGCCGGTCACGACCGCGGCGGCGCCCATCCGGCCCCGGTGGCACGCGTACAGGACGCGCCCGAGGTGCGCGACGAGCCCGTACCCGAGCAGCCCGGGCGCGAACGCGAGCACCGCCCGCGACAGCACCTCCTGCTGGTCGGGGTGCCCCGGGTTGAACACGGCCGCGACCGGGACCGCGACGGCGGCCAGCGCGGCGGCGCCCGCGCACGACACCAGGATCACCGCGCGGGTGGTGGACGCGGTGACCTCGTCGAACCGGTCGTGCTCCCCGGCGCTGATCCGCGCCGACAGCAGCGGGAACGCGCTGGTCGCGATCGGCACCGCGAGGATCGCCCACGGCAGCAGGTAGATCGCCCACGCGTACTGGTAGTTGGCGAGCGCGCCGCCCGTCCCCTCGTAGCTGAGCCGGACGACCAGCAGCGCCGACAGCTGCTGCGCCGCGACCGTGGCGAGGCCGGCGAGCGCGAGCCGCCGCACCCGGCGCGCCACCCCGTCCGGGAAGCGCAGCGTGGGGCGCAGCCGGAGGCGCAGCCGCCACGCCGCGATCCCGGCGGTCGCGGCCATCGCGGCGCCGCCGAGCGCCGTCCCGATCGACAGGGTCAGCTCGGCGGCCTTCGGCAGGCCCGCCAGGTCGTTCTCGTGGCCGCGGCCGAGCGGCGCGTAGGCGACGTACGCGCCGATCACCACCAGGCTCGACATCAGCGGCGCCAGCGCGGGCGCGACGAACCGGCGGTGCGACTGCAGCAGCCCGTACAGGACGACCGCCATCCCGTACATGACCATCTGCGCCGACATGATCGCGAGCATGGCGGAGCCGACGTCCACGATGTCGCCGCGCGAGCAGCCCTTCAGGTCGCCGCCGACCAGCACCTCCATGATCGGGCGGGCGCCGAGCGCCATCAGCGCCGACAGCGGCACCATCAGCACGACGATCCAGGTGAGCAGCGCCGACCCGATCCGGCGGACCTGCTCGCGGTCGCCGCGTTCGGCGGGCCCGGCCAGCACCGGCACGACCATGCTGGCGAGCGCCCCGCCCGCGACGATCTCGTAGACGATGCTGGGGAACTGCGTCGAGGTGAAGTACGCCTGGCTCAGGCAGGACGTCGTGACCGTCTGCGAGAACGCGTAGGTGCGCCCGAACCCGGCGAGCCGCGACAGGACGGTGATGACCGCGATGACGACGGCGGCGCCCGCGAGGCCGCCGGTCAGCCGGCGCGCGGGCGGGGAGCGCCGGGCCGGCGGGGACGTGTCGGGAGGGGTCACGCGCGTGGACGTTCGGCCGGGGGCCGTCCGAGGTGCCTAGGCCGGGCCCGCCGCGACGCCGTTGCCCGCCGGGCCCGCCTGCGGCGGGACGGGCGGGCGGAACGCGTCCGCGGTCGCCGGCTCGCGCGCCGCCGCGGGCGCGGGCACCGCGGCGGCGGACGGTCGGCGGCCGAGCATGTCGATGCGGTTCAGCACCGGGTTGCCCGCGATGACCTTGGTGAAGCTGACGTACTCGCTGGCGGCGTTCAGCCCGGCGACGCCCGCGAGGACGGCGAGCCGCGGCCCCCGCCCGAGCCGGGTCGCGGCGAGGCCGAGCAGCGCGCCGAGCGCGTTGGCGCCGGTGTCGCCGAGCATCGCGCGCTCCCCGAGGTCCTCGGGGAGGAGCGCGGCGGCGGCGCCGAGCGGCGCGGCGGCGACGGCGCGGCCCGGCCCGGCCAGCGCCAGCGGGGTCCCGGTGATCAGCCCGACCTTGATCGCCCGGCCGGGGCGCAGGTCGAACAGGTTCATGAGGTTCGCGGACCCGGCGATGACCGCGCCGTTGACGAGCGCGTCGAACGCGCGCCCGGTGCGGGTGGGGGCGGGCGACCCGGCGACCGCGGCGGCGGCCAGCCCGGTCGCGCCGATGCCGAGGATCTTCACCGCGCCGCTGGTGACCTCGCCGCGGGCCAGCGCGGTCAGGTGGCCCTTGAACCCGCGGGACGCGCCGGACCCGGTGAGGTCGTCGTAGCCGCCGAGGACGCCGGACCCGGCGCCGGCGAGCAGCGCGGCGGCGCGCATCCGGGCGGTGGCGCCGGGGGCGAGCAGCCCGGCCGCGGCGGCGCCCGCGACGAACGCGGGGCCCTCCAGCAGCGTCACCGGCTCGCCGCGGTGGTTGGTGCGGCCCCAGACCTCCTCGCCCGGCACGCCGTGCAGCCCGGGGGGCCGGCGGGTCAGCGCGGCGTAGGCGGCGCGGGCCGCCGCGGCGCCGAGGCCGATGCCCGCCGCGAGCCGCGCTCCCCTGGCGATGCCTCGTTTCATCAGGTCACCCGTTCTTCCCCGCCGGGGGCGCGGGCGAGGGCAGGTAGCCGCTCGCGCCGGCGCCCGTCCCGTACTGCCCGGACTTGCCGCCGATCTCCTGCTGCAGCGCCAGGACCGTCACGACCTGCCCGGACGCGGTGTCCACCACGTCCACGGTGGAGACCTTGTCGTCGGCGTCGGAGTCGCGCAGCGCCGCGATCAGCCCGCCCTCCTGGGCAGAGGTCGGCGGGCCACCGACGACGGTACCGCGCCCGGCGGCGTCGAGGGCGGAGGCCAGCGAGATCAGTGCCCGGTTGTCGGCGTCGCCGCCGTCGTAGGCGTACGCGGCGGCGGGCGCGACCATCACGGCGAGCGTCGCGTGCTGGCCGGGCTTGCCGCTGGTGGTGACGTACCCGGCCTCCTTGAAGCCGTTGAGGACGGCGCCGCCGACCGCGTCCTCCCGGCCGGACTCGCCGGGGTCCTTGGTGACGAGGGCGTTCGCCAGCACCGCGCCCGCCTTGTCGTAGGGGCTCGCGTCGGCGGGGAACTCGACGTCGTCGGCCTTCAGCTGCGTGGACAGCTCGTCCACGGTCGTCTGCTGGTCGTCGTCCAGGAGCTTCTTCTGGATGGTGACGCGGCCGGTGACGGCCGCGCCCGCGTTCTTCGCCAGCTCGCTGAGCTGCTCGATGCTGTCGTCGCCGGCGCCCGGGGTCTCGATGAGCACCACGGACTGGCCCTTCAGCCGGTTCTCGACGATCTGCGGCGACAGCACCTTGGCGAACTGCTCCTGCCCGTCGACCTGGTGGCGCAGGTCGCGCTGCGCGACCCGGGCCTCCTGGGCGGTCTTGGCGGCCGAGTTCGCCTGCTGGCGCAGGGTGTCGCTCACCGAGTCCGACAGGGTGGTGGAGCCCAGCACGATGCCGAGCGCCAGCGCGAGGAAGATCGCGACGATGGAGACGAGGTGGTAGCGGAAATCGATCACGTGAAGAGTCCGGTCAGCCAGAAGACGAAGGCGTGCCAGCGGTCGGCGATCAGGGGACTGATGACGTCCCCCGCCGGGGACATGGCGACGGCGGTGACGATGGCGATGAACGCGCCGAGGACGAGGAACAGCAGCGACCAGGTGGAGATGCGGCTGCGGTAGAGCCTGCTGACGCCCTTGGCGTCGACGAGCTTGCTGCCCACCCGGAGCCGGGTGAGGAAGGTGCTGGCCATGCCGGCGCGGCCCTTGTCGAGGAACTCCACCATGTTGGCGTGCGTGCCGACCGCGACGATCAGCGACGCGCCCTTGTCGTCGGCGAGCAGCATCGCGATGTCCTCGCTGGTGGCGGTGGCCGGGAAGACGACGGCCTCCTGCCCCAGCTCGCGGACGCGCTTCAGGCCGGGCGCGCGGCCGTCCCGGTAGGCGTGCACGACGATCTCGGCGCCGCAGGTCAGCGCGTCGTCGGACACCGAGTCCATGTCGCCGACGATCATGTCGGGCCGGTAGCCGGCCTCCAGCAGCGCGTCGGCGCCGCCGTCCACCCCGATCAGCACGGGCCGGTACTCGCGGATGTAGGGGCGCAGGGTCGCGATGTCCTCGCGGTAGTGGTAGCCGCGGACCACGATGAGCGCGTGCCGGCCGCTGATCCTGGTGGTGACGTCCGGGACGCCGACGCCGTCGATGAGCAGGTCGCGCTCGCGCTTGACGTACTCCATCGTGTTGGCGACGAACGCCTCCAGCTGGGACGCGAGCCCCGCCTTGGCCTCCGCCAGCGCCGTCTCGACCGACTCGCCGGTCTGCTCGGCGCCCTTGGCGACGACGTCCTCGCCCCGGTACACGGCGGGCCCCTCGACGCGGACCTGGTCGCCCTCGCGCAGCTTGGTGAAGATCTCCGGGCCGACGTCGTCCACCAGGGGGACGCCGGCCTCGATGAGGATCTGCGGGCCGAGGTTCGGGTACCGGCCGGAGATGCTCGGCGCGACGTTCACCACGGCGCCGACCTCGCACGACACCAGCGCCTCGGCGCTGACGCGGTCGAGGTCGACATGGTCGATCACCGCGACCTCGCCGGGCTGCAGCCGCTTGGTCAGGTCCTTGGTGCGGCGGTCGAGCCGGACGGCGCCGCACACCCCGGACCGGCCGTCGTCGCGGCCGCGGCCGAGCGCGAGCACGCGGCGCGGCAGCTTGCGGCCCGGTCGGACGCCCCGCTCGCCGGGCGGCTCGGCGCCCTGCTCGCCGCCTGCCTCGGCGCTGGGCTCGGTGGTGGGTGACGGCTCGTTCATCGACAACCATCCTGCCAGAGCGCGGGAGTGAACGCCGGAAACGACGACTGTCCAGGCGTGTCCGTCTGTGTACCGTCTGTAGCGTTTGCCGGGCGCGCGAGGGCCGCCCCGCGCGCCGCCGGGTCGATCGTCCCGGCCGGCTACCGCTCGTCGGCGGCCATGGCGAGCAGCTCCTCGGCGTGCGCGCGGCCGAGCTCGGAGTCCTCCAGGCCGGCCAGCATCCGCGACAGCTCCCGCACGCGGCCCTCGCGGTCGAGGGCGGTGACGCCGCTGCTCGTGACGGTGCCGTCGTCGGACTTCTCCACCAGCAGGTGCTGGTCGGCGAACGCCGCGACCTGCGGCAGGTGCGTGACGACGATCACCTGGGCGTTGCGGGCCAGCCGCGCCAGCCGCCGCCCGATCTCCACCGCGGCCTTGCCGCCGACGCCGGCGTCGACCTCGTCGAACACGAACGTCGGGACGGGGTCGGCGCCCGCGAACACCACCTCGATCGCCAGCATCACCCGGGAGAGCTCGCCGCCGGACGCGCCCTTGTGCAGCGGCAGCGGCGGCGACCCCGGGTGCGGCGCGAGCCGCACCTCGACCTCGTCGACGCCGTGCGGCCCGTAGTCGCCGGTCGGGGTCACGGTGACCGAGACGCGGGCGTGCGGCATCGCCAGCGCCGTCAGCTCCTCGGTGACCGCGGCGGAGAACCGCTCGGCGGCGCGGGTGCGGACCGCGGTCAGCTCCCCCGCCTCGGCGGCGAGCCGCTCGGTCAGCTCGGCGTGCTCGGCGCGCAGCTCCTCGATGCGGTCGTCGTCGCCCTCCAGCTCGGTGAGCCGGGCCGCCGCCGTGCGCGCCCACTCCAGCACCTCCGCGGCCGTGCCCTCCGTCCCGCCGTACTTGCGGATCAGCGCGGTCAGCTCGGCGCGGCGCTCCTGGACGGCCGCGAGCCGCGCCGGGTCGGCGTCCACCGACTCGGCGTAGGAGGCGAGGTCGGTGCCGACGTCGGAGACGAGGTAGCCGGCCTCGGCGAGCCGGTCGGCGAGCGCCGCCAGCTCCGGGTCGTGGTCGCGGACGGCGTCCAGCGCGTTGCGGGCCTGGCCGAGCAGGCTCGTCACGTTGGCCGCCTCGAACGCGGCGGACGGGTCGCCGAGCAGCGCCTCGTGGGCGGTGTCGGCGGCGCCGCGCAGCGCGTCGGCGTGGCCGAGGCGCTCCTCCTCGGCGGCGAGGTCGGCCTCCTCGCCCTCCTTCGGGTCGACCTTCTCGATCTCCTCCAGGCCGAAGCGCAGCACGTCGGCCTCCTGGGCCCGTTCGCGCGCCCGGGTCGTCAGCTCCTCCAGCAGCGCCGTGACCTGCCGGTGCCGCTGGTACGCCTTGGTGTAGGCGCGCATCGGCTTGGTCAGCGCGGCGCCCGCGTACCGGTCGAGCGCGGCGCGCTGCCGCCCGGCCTGCAGCAGCCGCTGCTGGTCGGACTGGCCGTGCACGGCGACCAGGTCGTCCGCCAGGGTGATCAGCACGCTCACCGGGACGGACCGGCCGCCGAGGAACGCGCGGGAGCGGCCCTCCGCCGACACCGACCGGCTGATGATCAGCGCGCCGTCGTCCAGCTCGCCGCCGGACTCCTCGACGCGCTCCACCGCGCGGCCGCCCGGATCGACGACGATCCGGCCCTCGACCGTCGCGCGGCCCGCGCCCGGGCGGACCCGCTGCGGGTCGGCGCGGCCGCCGAACAGCAGCCCGAGGCTGGTGACCACCATGGTCTTGCCCGCCCCGGTCTCACCGGTCACCACGTTGAAACCGGGCGACAGATCGAGCACGGCCTCGTCGATCACCCCGAGGCCCTGGATCCGCACCTCATCGACCATCGGTCGCACCGGCGTCACAACCCTCCGCAAAAGATCCCCGATCGGCGCCTGTGGAGATTATCCCTTCTGACCGCCGGACGCTCCCCCGTCCGATCCGGCGGGCCCGCCGTCCGGGACGAACTCCGGCCCCGGGCGGCCGGCGATGCCGCCGGCCGCCGGAGCGTCCCCGACCTGCGAGTCCGCCAGCGGCGGGGACGGCCGGGACGGCTGCCGGACCCGCCCCCGCCAGCCCGTCACGGGCAGCCCGAACTTGGTGACCAGCCGGTCGGTGAACGGGGTGAGGTGCAGCCGCGCGAGCCGCACCGGCTCCTGGCCGCGGCGGACCTCCACCCGCGCGCCGGGCGGCAGGTCGAGCGTGCGGCGCCCGTCGCACCACAGCACGGCGCGCGGCGTGTCCGGCAGCACCTCCACCGCGACCGACGAGCGCGGCGACACCACCAGCGGGCGGGCGAACAGCGAGTGCGCGCTGATCGGCACGACCAGCATCGCCTCCACCTCCGGCCACACCACCGGGCCGCCGGCGGAGAACGCGTAGGCGGTGGAGCCGGTCGGGGTGGCGCACACCACCCCGTCGCAGCCCCAGTTCGACAGCGGCCGGCCGTCGATCTCGGCGACGACCTCCAGCATCCGCTCCCGCTCGGCCTTCTCGATGCTCGCCTCGTTCAGCGCCCACGTCGTGCCCATGACGGTGCCGTTGCGGCGGGCGGTGACGTCGATGGTCATCCGCTCCTCGACCTCGTAGCGGCGGTCGCACACCCGGTCGACGGTGGCGGCGAGGTCCTCCCGCTCGGCCTCGGCGAGGAACCCGACGTGGCCGAGGTTGACGCCGAGCAGCGGGGTGCCGGAGGTGCGGGTCAGGTCGGCGGCGCGCAGCAGGGTCCCGTCGCCGCCGAGGACCATGACGACCTCGGCGTCGTCGGCCGCCGCGGCGGTGCTGGGCATCACCTCCACGCCCGAGCTGCCGATGTGCGGGGCCTCGTCGTCCAGGACCCGCACGCGGATCCCGGCCTGACCGAGCCGCTCGATGACCAGCTGCGCGCTGCGGACGGCCTCCGGCCGCCCGGTGTGCGTCACGACCAGCACCGACCTTTTGCTCATGCTCTCGCCCCACTCCCCGACGCGCTCCGGCGTACAGACGTCTGGACGAACGTCCCTCCCGCGGACGTTCCCGGCCCGGGCGCCCCGCGCCCGTTCTGATGTCTCTGTACGTCGCGGCGGCTCCGTCCGTTCGCGGCCCGGCCGCTCACCGCGGCCCCTCCTCGATCGCCTTGGCGAGGGCGTCCTCGTCCAGCGGCGGGGCGCCCGCGCGCAGCCACAGGAAGTACTCCACGTTGCCCGAGGGCCCCGGCAGCGGGCTCGCCGCCACACCGAGGACGCCCAGCCCGAGCGTGCCCGCGTGCTCGGCGACGCCCCGCACGGCCTCCGCGCGCAGCTGCGGATCGCGGACCACGCCCCCGGCGCCGACGCGGTCCTTCCCCACCTCGAACTGCGGCTTCACCATGACGGCGTAGTCGGCGTCCGGGGCGACGCACCTCTGCACCGGCCCCAGGACGAGCTTGAGCGAGATGAAGGAGAGGTCGCCGACGACCAGGCCGGGAGGCGGGTCGCCGAGCGTCCCGGGCCGCAGGTCGCGGACGTTGACCCGCTCCATGACGGTGACCCGCTCGTCGGTCCGCAGCGACCACGCGAGCTGCCCGTACCCGACGTCGACCGCGTAGACGTGCGCCGCGCCCGCGCGCAGCAGGACGTCGGTGAAGCCGCCGGTGGAGGCGCCCGCGTCCAGGCAGACGCGCCCCTTGACCTCCAGCCCCTCGAACGCCTTCAGCGCGCCGGCGAGCTTGTGCCCGCCGCGCGACACGTAGTCGGGGCCGCCGGCGGCCTCCTCGACGACGATCGCGGCGCCGGCCTCGACCTGCGTGGCGGCCTTCGCCGCGCGCCGGCCGGCGACCCGCACCCGGCCGTCGGCGATGAGCTGCCCGGCGTGCTCCCGCGACCGCGCCAGCCCGCGCCGCACCAGCTCGGCGTCCAGCCTCCGCCTGGTGCTCACCGGCGGGGGCGGAGCGCGTCGGGGAAGGCGGGACGCGGCGGCTCGGCGGGACGCGGCGGCTGGCCGGGCTCGTCCTGCCCGGCGGACGCGAGCAGCTCCTGGAGCTGCCGGTGCACGTCCTCGAAGACCTCCACGTGCTCCTGGACGGGCCGACCGCCGAGCCCGCCGAGGGCGGCCACGGCGGCGTCCACGCGCGGGTCGCCGGTGGGCTCGGGCGCCGGCACGGGCGGGAACTCGGGCTCCGGAGCCTCCGCCGCCCGGAGCGGGCCCTCCGCGTCCGGCTCCGTCTCCGGCTCCTCCGCCGGCTCCGGCCCGGCGGCCGGAGCCTCCGGCGCCTCCGCGCCCTCGTCGGACATCACGTCGACCTCCCGATCGGCCCCGGAGCACCCGCGCCGAGGCGTCTTCACCTCACCCTGAACGCTACCGCGCCGTCCCGCCCGGCCCGCCGCGGCCGCGATCCGGGCGCCGCGGGCCGTCTACCTTGGGTGGACGGGTTTTGCGGCGCCGCCGGACGGCCGTAAGATCACCGACCCGGTGTCCCGCGGCGCCGCGGGCCTCACCACCGGCTCTCCGGCCTCCCGGCGGCCGGACGGCGCGGCCGCGCCCGGGGGCCGTGGCGCGACATCGTTGCCGGACGAATGGGGAACTGCCTGATCATGGCGAGCGAGGAGGACTGCCGTGCGGCGCTGGAGCGTGTCGCGGCCCGGCTGGCGGAGGTGGACGGCGACCGGCTCGCCGAGCACGTCGTGGAGCGGACGATCAGCTGCCGCGTCGCCGACCTCGGGCTGGCCTACCGCACGCGGCTGCACGAGGGCGGCCTCGACCCGTTCGAACCGGACGGCGACCCCGGGTCGGCGCAGGTGCGGCTGACCGTGGACAGCGACGACCTCGTCGCCATGGCGCACGAGGAGCTGCACCCGGCCAAGGCGTGGGCCACCGGCCGGGTCAAGATCGAGGCGAGCATCTTCGACCTGCTGCGCCTGCGGAAGCTCCTCTAAGAAGGCCGTCTTATCTCGCCGTCTCGTCCAGGGGGCCGTCCTAGAGGGAGAGGGTCTCCAGGGCTTCGGTGAAGGCTTCGGGGGGCGGAGGGGTGTCGGTCTCCCAGGCGGCGGACGCGAGGGCGCGGAGGCCGTCATAGGGGTCGCCGGAGCCGGTGAGGGCGAACGTTCCGCCGGCGCGGCGGGCCGTCCAGCCGCGGCAGGCGTGCGCGCCGTCCTCCCGGACGACCCGCGGGTGGGGGACGAGCAGGCCGGTCAGGTCGGGGGCCAGGTAGCTGGGGCGGCGGTTCGGCGGGGCGGTGAGGGCGTGCAGGGGGTCGGTGACGCCGGTGAAGACCAGGAGGCTGTCGGCGCCGCCGTTGTGGGCGCCCTCGATGTCGGTGTCGAGGCGGTCGCCCACGACGAGGGGCCGCTGCGCGCCGGTGCGCAGGATCGACTCCTGGTGCAGGGGGCGCTCGGGCTTGCCGGTGACGATCGGCTCGACGCCGGTCGCGGCGCTGATCACGCGGAGCAGTGATCCGTTGCCGGGGCGCGGCGGGCCGTCGCCGCCGGGGATGGTGAGGTCACCGTTGGAGCCGACGAACAGGGCGCCCATGGCGACGGCCTGCGCCCCCTCCGACAGGGCCGCATAGGTGAGGCCCGGGTCGTAGCCCTGCGCGACGGCGGCGGGCCGCCCCGCCGCGGTCGACACCGGGCGCAGCCCGTGCTGGTAGAGGGCGTGGCGCAGGCCCGTCCCGCCGACCACGAGCACCTCGGCGCCCGCGGGCAGCCGCTCGGCGAGCAGGCGCGCCGCGGCCTGCGCGGAGGTCACCACGTCCGCCGGGTCGGCGGGGACGCCGACCTCGGTGAGCAGGGCCGCGACGGCCGAGGGGGTCCGGGAGGCGTTGTTGGTCACGAACGCGAGCCGCTGGCCCGCCGCGCGGGCCTTGGCGAGCGACTCCGCCGCCGCGGGGACGGGCCTGCGGCCGACGTAGACGACCCCGTCGAGGTCGAGCAGGGCGACGTCGTACGCCTCGCTCAGGGGACGGTCGCTGCCTTTCATCGCGCTCCTCATGCGTGCGATCGTACGGACGTCCTCACCGGCGAGTAGGGGCGGGTCAGCGGCGGGCGTCGAGGGTGGCCCGGGCCTGCCGCAGCGCCCTGGCGTAGTCCTGGTTGTCGGGGCGCATGGCGGCGGCGAGCGCGAGGTGCTCGACCGCGCCCTCGAAGTCGCCCAGCCGGCTGAGCGACAGGCCGAGCCCGAACCGTGCGTAGTCCTCGGCGGGCTCCTCCTCGACGATCTCGCGGAAGCTCGCGGCCGCCGCGCCGAACTGCCGGGCGCCGAACTGGGCGCGCGCGAGCGCCTCCCGGATGCTGTGCGACCCCGGCTCGGCCTCGGCGGCCCGGGTCAGCAGCTGCAGCGCGGCGGCGGCGCTGCCCGACCGCAGCAGCTCCAGGCCGCGGGTGTACCACTCGTAGACCCCGCCTCCCGGCGGGGCGGGCTGCCCGCCGGGGTCGTCCCCCGGGGAATCCTCCGGACGTCCACGACCTTGACCACTCATATGGACCTCCCCTCGGATCATTACGACCGTACCCGCCGGGGCGCCGGACGCCTCCCGCCGAATACCATGCCCGGCGTGGACGACGACCTCCCCTCCGGCGCCGGGCCGGAGGAGTTCAGCGCCCGGATCTTCGGGACGGCGGGGCCGCGCACGGGCGCCGGCCTGGCGCTGTCCCCGTTCCGCGGCGTCCGGTTCGTCCCGGAGGTGGCCGGGGACCCGGCGGCGGTGACCATGCCGCCCTACGACCTGATCGACGAGGCGGCGGCGCTGCGGCTGCTGGCGGGCGGCGGGCACAACATCGTCCGGCTCAACCTGCCGCGCGCCGCCGGGGAGAGCTACGCCGCGGCTGGCGAGCGGCTCCGCCGCTGGCTGGACGAGGGCGCCCTGGCGGTCGACCCCGAGCCGGCCCTCTACGTGTACGAGGCGGCCCGCGGCGCGGCGGTCCTGCAGCGCGGCCTCATCGGCGGGCTGGGCCTGCGCGCGGAGGCGGACGGGGTCGTGCTGCCGCACGAGAACGTCTTCCCCGGCCCGGTCCGCGACCGGCTCGCGCTGATGACGGCCGCGAACGCCAACCTGGAGCCGATCTTCCTGGTGTACGAGGGCGGCGGCGACGCGGCCCGCATCGTCGACGACGCCGCAGCGGCCGCGCCGCTCGTGGAGTTCGACGCCGACGACGGGCTGACGCACCGGCTGTGGCGCATCACCGACCCCGCCGCGCACGCGCGGATAGCCGCCGACCTGCGCGACAAGCAGGCCCTCATCGCGGACGGCCACCACCGCTACGCCACCTACCGCGCCCTGCAGGCGCGCCACCACGCGGCCGGCGACGGCCCCGGGCCGTGGGACGAGGGGCTGGCGCTGCTGGTCGACTCGACGCGGTATCCGCCGCACCTGGGCGCGATCCACCGCGTCCTGCCCGGCCTGCGCCCCGACGACGCGGTCGAGAGGGCGCGAAAGGCGTTCCGCGTGACCGACTTCCCGGACGAGGCGCCGGCCCTCGAAGCGCTCGCCGCGGCGGACGGCCCCGCCTTCCTCCTCGGCGGCGGCGACTCCCTCTGCCTCCTCACCGACCCGGACGAGGACGCGCTCGCGCACTCCAGGCCGTCCGGGCACTCCGAGCGCTGGTGCGGGCTCGACACCGCCGTGCTGGACTACCTCCTCATCGGCGCCCTGTGGGAGGTCCCGGAGAACGAGAACGCCATCGAGGTGGTGCACGACGACCCGTCCGCCGCCATCGCCCGCGCCCGGCGCTCGGGCGGCACGGCGGTCGTGCTGAACCCGCTGAGGGTCGAGGACGTGCTGGCCGTCGCGGGCGAGGGCGAGCGCGTCCCGCGCAAGTCGACGTCGTTCGGGCCGAAGCCCCGCACCGGTCTCGTCCTGCGGCTTCTCGACCCGGACGCCTCCGAGAGGCCATGATCGGGGAATGGACACCGCGACCACGATCACACCGCTCGGCGGGGACGTCTACGAGATCGACACCCGGATGGCCGGCTACCGCGGCATCACCGCCGGATACCTCATCCTGTCCGACCGGCCGTGCCTGGTGGAACCCGGCACGTCCGGTTCGGCGCCCGTGGTGCGGGCGGCGCTGGCGGAACTGGGCGTCGGCGCGGACGACCTGGCGACCGTGGTCGTCACCCACATCCACCTCGACCACGCGGGCGGCGTCGGCGACATCGCGGAGATGTACCCGCAGGCCGAGGTCGTCGTCCACGAGAAGGGCGCGCGGCACCTGGCCGACCCGTCGCGGCTCATGCGCAGCGCCCGCATGGTCTACGGGGACAGCCTCGACACGCTGTTCGGCGAGTTGAAGCCGACGGACGCGGCCCGCATCCGCGCCGTCGAGGACACCGGCGTCGTCGACCTCGGCGGCGGGCGCCGGCTGGAGTCGCACTACTCCCCCGGCCACGCCAAGCACCACGTCGGACTGATGGACTCCCAGACCGGCGACCTGTACGTGGGCGACGCCGCCGGCATCTACATCCCGGAGACCGCCGACGTGAAGCCCGCCACGCCGCCCCCCGACTTCGACCTGGGCACCGCGCTGGAGTCCCTCGGCAAGTTCCGGTCCCTGGGCCCGCAGCGGCTGCTGTTCGCGCACTACGGTCCCGTCACCGAGGTGGACGACACGCTCGAACGGTCGGCGGAGGAGCTGCGCGTCTGGGTGGACGCCGTCCAGGACGCCAAGGACGAGGGCCTCGACCTCGACCACGCCGTCGCCATGGTCGTCGACCGGACCAAGCACCGCTACGCCGTGTCGGCCGACGACGTCGACCCCGACCTGGTCGCCCGGTACGAGGTGCTGAACAGCGCCGACAGCAACGTCGCCGGCATCCTGCACTCCCTCAGCCGGCACGCCTGACCCTCCGGCGCCCCCGGACCCGCGGCGGGCCGGGGAACGCGGGGCCGCGCGGTCAGCGGCGGAACGGGCCGGTCACCTCGAACGTGCAGCCGTCCGTCCCGGCGATGAAGCCGCTCTTGCCGCGCTGGGACGAGAAGTACAGGCGCGACCCGTCCGGGCTGAACGCGCACCCGGTGATCTCCGACTCGTCGTGGCCGACGACGCGCAGGAACGGCGCGACGACGCCGTCCGCGGTGATCACGTTGATCTCCATGTTGTCGCCGTCCTCGGCGACGTACAGCTCACCGGACGCCGTGGCCGTCACGGCGTCGACGCCGTGCAGGGGCGCCTCGCCGCCGGTGACGAGGTCGTCGTCGTAGGCGATGTCCAGCCGTTCGCCGGCCGCGTCGTACGCCCACACGCGGTTGTCGCCCTTGGTGGTGAAGTAGCAGACACCGTGCGTGTAGTAGCAGCCTTCGCCGCCGTCGAAACGCATGGCGCCCGCGACCTGATCACGGGTCGGCGTGAACCAGAACTGCGGGCTGGGCACCTTCGCCCAGGTGACGGGGCCGGTCCCGGAGCCGACCAGGACTTCGAGCGTCCCGGACGACAGGTCGCCCCACGTCTTGGGCCGGAACCGGTAGAAGCAGCCGTCGCCCTGGTCCTCAGTGAGGTAGACGACCTTGCGGACGGGGTCGGACGCGGCGGCCTCGTGCTTGAACCTGCCCATCGCGGGACGCGGCACCGCCGCCTTCTGCCCGCGCGGGTCGGTCTCGTAGACGAGGCCGAAGTCGTGCTCCTCGCACGACAGCCACGTGTTCCACGGCGTCGCCCCGCCCGAGCAGTTCAGCGTGGTGCCGTTCAGGATCCGGTACGCGGACGTCACCTTCCCGGACGCGTCGAACCGCACGGCGGACACGCCGCCGACGATGGGCACCTCCGAGTTGCTGACGTAGATCCAGCCGTCCCCGTCGGGGAAGCACGCACCGCCGTCGGGCGCGGGATGCCAGGTGTGCCGCGTCCCCTCGACGCGCTGCAGCGACCGCGCCACGATCCGGCTGGTGAACCCGTCGGGCAGCTGCACCCCGTTGCCGTCCGCGGCCCGCAGCGGACCGTACGGGCTCGGGCCCGGCTGCGCGGGCCCCGAGGCGAAGGCCCGCTGCCACAAGGCTCCGGAGAAGGCCGTCGTGCCGCCCGCGACGGCGGCGGCGCGCAGGAACGTGCGTCGGTTCAGGGCCATGGCTCTCCTCAAGGAGTCGTTCCCCGCCGGACGTGTCCGGCGGCCCCCCGAACGGCGCGGTCCCGTGAATATCCGGGAAACCTACCCGCCAGTCAAGTACCGGTGGTCAGGCTCCCGGCGGGGGCTGCTCCTCGTCCGCCTGCTTCGGCTCCAGGAACACCGCCGGCGCCTGCGGGACGTCCTCGTCGGGCGCCTCCGCGACCTCCGGCTCCGCGGGCTGGAACGCGATGTCCGTCGCCGCCATGGGCTCCGGGGGAGCCTGCTCCTCAACGGCGTCGCCGTCGCCGGCGGCCTCGGCCGCGCCGCCGGTGTCCGCGCCGCCGGTGTCCGTGTCGCCGGTGTCCGTGTCGCCGGTGTCCGTGTCGCCGGCGGCGCCGGCCGCTTGGGCGTCCTCTTCCTCGGTGTCGAGGATGTGGAGCCCTTCGATCTCGGCGTAGCGTTCGGCGGCGTCGGTCTCGCCGTCGCGGTCGGCGGCGGCGGCGCGCGCGAACCAGTCGGCGGCCTCGTCCGCCCGCCCGGCCTCGGCGAGCGCGTCCGCGTAGGCGTAGAACAGCCGCATCGACCACGGCCGGAGCCGCCGGTCCCGCAGCTCGGGGATCTGCAGGGTGACGACGGCCGCGTCGAACTGGCCCATGTCGCGGCGGACGCCGGACTCCACGATGCGCAGCTCGACGCGTCCGGCCGTGTCGAGCTTCTCCGCCTCCGGCGACTTGATCAGGTCGAGGGCGCGTTCGGGGCGGCCGAGGCCGCGCTCGCAGTCGACCATCACCGGCAGGTAGGTGTCGTCGCCGGCGCCGAGCCGCCGCGCGGCCCTGAGCTCGGCGAGCGCCTCCGCCCATTCGCCCGCGTGGTAGGCCGCGATCCCGGCCGCCTCCCGGACGATCCCCACCCGCGACGCCAGCCGCCGCGCGGCCTTCGCGTGCCTGTAGGACTGCTCCGGCTCGTCTTCGGACAGCCGCCCCGCCATCACCAGGTGGCGCGCGACCTTGGCCGCCAGGTCCTTCGGGAGCGTGCGCAGCTCGACCCGCGCGTCCGCGTCCAGCTCCTCGCCGGTGATGTCGTCCGGCAGCAGCGGCTCGTCGTACCGGGGGCGCTCCCGCTCCTCGGTGCGCGGCCGCGCGTCCCGGCGGTCGCGCGGCGGCCCGTAGGGGCGTCCGCCGTCCTGCGGGCGCTTCGGCCCGCGTCCCTTGAACGGCCCGCCCCGGTCTCCCGGACGTCCTTCGCGCTTGCCTTCGAACCGCCGCCCTCCCGGACGGTCGTCGCGGTCCTTGAACCGGCGGTCCTGACGCCGGCCCTCGAACCGGCGCTCGCCCTGGCCGCCGCCGGCCTGCGGACCGCCGGGACGCCCATCGCGCCGCGGACCCGCTCCCTGGCCCTGGCGGGGGCCGCGGGCTCCGCCGAACCTCTCCTCCCGGCGTTCGCCCGGCTTGCCCCGACCGCCGCGGGGGCCGTCGAAGCGCCGTTCGCCGGGCTTGCCCCGGCCGCCGCGCGGACCGTCGAACCGGCCGCCGCCGCGCTCGCGACGATCGTCGGAGCGTCCCTCCCCGGACTTGGGGCGCCGGTCATCGGAGCGCTTGAACGGGCGGCCCGGTTTCCGGTCGTCGCGCTTACCGCGGAAATCCCGATCCTTTCGGCCACCGCTGCGGTCGCCGGAACCGCCCGGGCCGCCACGGGCATCGCCCCCGCGACGGGGCGGAGAGTTCCGCCGCCCGCCATCGCCCCGCCGCTCGCGGCTTCCGTCGCCGCGGCCCTCGTCTTCCGCGCTCATCACGTCCGTCACTGTTCTTGATGGTGGTTCGTGGATACCCGCAGCCTACTTTGGCGGGGCCGTGACATGCGTCGAGGGCCGCCCCGCAAATCGGGGCGACCCTCGACCAATTCAAGTCCGGCGGCGTCCTACTCTCCCACACAGTCTCCCATGCAGTACCATCGGCGCT
>NZ_JBIQHY010000234.1:0-2229 GCF_044508335.1 Actinomadura sp. | reverse complement strand
TACGGCGGCATCGCGACCGTGTTCGTGTGCATGATCGGCGCGCTGACCGTGCTGCCCGCCCTGCTCTCCGTCCTCGGTCCGAAGGTCAACGCGCTGCCGGTGCGGCGGCGCCGCCGGGCGCAGGGCCGGCCGGACGGCTGGTGGGGCCGGCTCGCGCACAGCGTCATGCGCCGCCCGGTGGTCTACGTGGTCGCGACGGTGGCGCTGCTGCTCGCGCTGGGCGCGCCCTTCCTGCGCATCAACTGGGGCGGCGTCGACGCCAAGGTCATGCCGCAGGGGGCCGAGGCACGGGTCGTCGCGGAGGCACTGGAGACCCAGTTCCCGCGCAACGCCACCAGCCCCATCGAGGCGGTGGTGACCGGGACGTCCGACCGGGCCGCGATCCAGGCGTACGGAGACCGCCTGGCGGCGGTGCCGGGCGTGACCGGCGCGGCGGTGACCGGCGCGAAGGACACCACGACGCGGATCTCGCTGACCTACCGGGCCGACCCGAACTCCGGCGCCGCGCGCGACCTCGTGCACAAGGTCCGGGACGTCCCGGTGCCGCCGGGCGCGCACGTCCACGTCGGCGGCGAGACCGCCGGGGTCGTCGACCAGCTCGCCAGCATCGGCGCGACGCTGCCCTGGCTGGCGCTGCTGGTGGGCGGGGCGACGTTCATGCTGCTGTTCCTGGCGTTCGGCTCGGTCGTCCTGCCGCTGAAGGCGATCGTGATGAACACGCTGTCGCTGTCGGCCACGTTCGGCGCGGTCGTGCTGATCTTCCAGGACGGCCACCTGTCCGGCCTGCTGGACTTCACCGCGACCGGCTCGATCGCCCCGGCCATGCCGATCCTGATGCTGGCGATGCTGTTCGGGATCTCGATGGACTACGAGGTGTTCCTGCTGTCGCGGGTCCGCGAGCAGTACGACCTGACCGGCTCCAACACCGCGGCGGTCGCCGCCGGCGTGCAGCGGACCGGCTCGATCATCACCAGCGCGGCGCTGCTGTTCATCATCGTGATCGGCGCGTTCGCCACGTCCGGCATCACGTTCATCAAGATGACCGGCGTGGGGATGGCGATCGCGATCCTGATGGACGCCACCGTCGTCCGGGCGCTGCTGGTCCCGGCGGCGATGCGGCTGATGGGACGCGCGAACTGGTGGGCTCCCGGCCCGCTGGCCAGGATCTACGGCAAGTTCGGCATCCGTGAGGGCGACTCCCCCGCGCCACGGCGGTCCCAGCTGGAGCCCGTGGGCTGACACGGGCGCGCGGTGGCCGGCGGCGGGGCAGCCGCCGGCCACCGAACTATGTCAAAGCAGTACAAAACGCTGTTTACCCTGCTTGGCGGTACCGGAGGTCGCGGCGGGCGGGGGGCAGCGGATGTTCGATCGATGGGGCCGGTGGGTCCACCGGCGGCGCCGGTGGGTCCTCGCCGCCGCGGGCGCCCTGCTCGTCTTCGCCGGCGTGTGGGGGACGGGCGTCTTCGGCGCGCTGAGCACGTCCGGCGGCTTCGAGACCCCGGGCAGCGAGAGCGCCGAGGCGGCGCGGATCGCCGAGCAGGCCCTGGGCCGGGACGCGGCCGACGTCGTGATCCTCTACCAGGGCGGGACCGGGGTCGACGACCCGTCCTACCGCGCCTCGGTCGAGCGCTCCCTGGCGGCGCTGCCGCCGGGGAAGGTCGCCGGCGCCGCCACCTACTGGACGACAGGCGCACCGCAGTTCGTCAGCGAGGACCGCACGTCCACCTACGCCGTCCTCGAACTGGCCGGCGCCGACGAGGCCGCGCGGGACGCCTCCTACCAGGCGGTCAAGGACGAGCTGGACGACGTGGGCGGCGGGCTCACCGCCAAGGTCGGCGGGCCGGTCGCCACGGCCGCCGCCATCAACGACCGCGTCGCCTCGGACATCCCCCGCGCCGAGGCCATCGCCATGCCGATCCTGCTCGTCCTGCTCGTGCTGATCTTCGGCGGGCTGGTCGCGGCGAGCCTGCCGCTGCTGGTCGGCGGCATCGCGATCCTCGGCTCGTTCACCGCCCTGCACGCGCTCGCCCGGCTCACCGACGTGTCGATCTTCGCGGTGAACATCAGCACCTTCCTCGGCCTCGGCCTCGCGATCGACTACGGCCTGTTCATGGTCAGCCGGTTCCGCGAGGAGCTGCGCCGGGACGGGACGTCCATCGAGGACGCCCTCGCCGCCACGATGACCACCGCCGGGCGCACGGTCGCCGTCTCGGGCGTCACGGTGGCGGT
>NZ_JBIQHY010000145.1:10669-16715 GCF_044508335.1 Actinomadura sp. | reverse complement strand
GGATACCCGGAACCGTCACCAGGAGCGGAGGCCCCGCTCCTTCATCGCATCAGGGTCCAGCCGTTGACGGCGGTCGTGCTGGTGATGCCGATGTTCGCGGTGAAGCCGTTGTTCCAGGTGTTGGCGGTGTAGGCGACCTGGCAGGTGAAGTCGGACGGCGGGGGCTCCGTGGGGCCGCCGGAGGCGAGGCCGAAGAACTCGACCGCGTACTCCGCCATGCCGGCCATCGGCAGGCTGTGTCCGGCGCCGGAAACCGTGATCGCCTCGACCGGAGCGCTGCCGGACGAGTCGGCGAACCGCTGCCGCGTCCAGCCGGACTGCGGGGTGTCAGTAGAGGTGGGCGTGGTGCTGAGGCCGTGCACGTTCGTCCACTGCTTGACCTCCTCGGCCAGTTCGGCGTACGCGACGACGTTGTCGTTGGTGCCGTGCCAGAGCTGCATCCGCGGCCAGGGCCCCTGGTATCCGGGGTTCGCCTGGCGCACTATGTCGCCCCACTGCTGTGCGGTCTTGCCGACGCACGGGGAGGCGTTGCCCCCCGGCTGGTAGGCGTCCTCGTTGGGGAAGCACGCGAAGGGGACGCCCATGAACGCCGCGCCCGCCTCGAAGACCTCCGGGTACAGGGCGGCCATGGCGTTGGTCATCATGCCGCCCGAGGAACTGCCGGTCACGAACACCCGGTCCGGGTCGCCGCCGTAGCGCTGCTCCGCATAAGTGATCATTGACATGAGCGAGACCGGGTCGGTGCGTCCGCCGCGCACCTTCGACGCGTCGGACCAGTTGTCGAAGCAGTTGAACTTCTTGTTCGACGCCGACGGGAAGATCACCAAGAATCCGTACCGGTCGGCCAGGGACGCGAACTCGCTGGACGAATAGAATCCCGGCCCCGAACCGCCGCACGGATGCAGCGCCATCACGATCGCCGGCGACGCCCGCACCGTGTCGGGCACGTAAACGTACATCTGCAGATTGCCCGGGTTGTCGCCGAAGCCGGTGACCTGCGTCAGGCCGGCCGCGGCCGCGTGCTGTACCGGCAGCACGGCCGTCATGACCGCGCACAGCATCGCCGCGCAGGCACCGGCCAGCATGGCCATGAGTCGTTTCATCCGCCCTCCTCAATTCGGGCACGATACATAACGCCCCGACTTTTGTCGGACGCGCCATCAATTGCCGAAATATAGGAGGGGCGTAGATCATCGTCAACGCTCCGCCTTGGGCGGGCGGCAGATCAAATCACGGAAAACGAGTTTCCGCAGGTATCAAGGCCCTTGATATCAAGATCCGCGTTCCGCATTCATGAAAACTTTCACGGCCGCCCTGGGGCGCGGGGGGTATGGTCTTCCGGTGACCGACCGCCGCACTCCCCCATCGGCCCGGCAGGCCGGTGCACCGCACCCGCGCGTGAGCTACCTGGTGTTCAGGCTGGAGCGACGCATCCGGGCCCATCTCGACGACGCGCTCGCCCGGCACGGCCTCACCACGACCGAGTACATGGCGCTCAGCGAGCTGCGCCTGCGCGACGGGCCGTCGTCGGCGGAACTGGCCCGCATCGCCTTCGTCACGCCGCAGGCGATGAACCTGGTCATCCGCGACCTGGAGCGGCGCGGGCTGATCCGCCGCGATCCGCATCCGGACGGCGGACGCGTACTGCGCGCCCGTGTCACCGGCACCGGCCTGGACGTCCTGCGCCGCTGCGACCGGGAACTGGACGAGATCGAAGCGGTCATGTTCGCCGAGCTCGACACCGCCGCCCGCAAGTCGCTGGCCGAGCAACTCCTGACCTGCGCCCACGCCCTCCGCCCCGACACGAACACCACCCGCCACCGCCTCCAAGACCCCGCCGGCTAAGGCTCCCACCCCCATAGGAGCCTGAATCGACCGTGCTCATCGGAACTAGAGCAAGGTGCTCGGCGGCGCGGAACTCGCCTGCCTCCTATACGTTCCTCACTTACGACCGCGGGCTCAGGGGCAAGCCGGGTGACATCTCTCCGCGGTGGCTTCGCGGGATGGGGCGGGCCTGTAGCAGGACGAAACCTGTAGCGCCCCAGGACCATTCGATGTCCACGGGTCGGCCGAGGACTTCTTCGGCCAGCAGGAGACTGTGGCGGATCCGCTCGATGCGGGTTGGCGGCAGTGTGACCGGGCCTGCGCAGGGACGGTCGACGACCGCGGCCGATGCCGGGTCGTAGGCGGCGAGCACGTGCTGGCGGGAAGGGCGTTCGGTGAGGACGCGGCCCGTGCGGCCCAGTTCCAGGTGGGCGGGGACCACACGGCCGTCGGTCAGCGGCCCGCACAGTCCGTTGATCGCCTCGATCACCAGCACGGACGCGTCCCCGGTGACGGGATGGGCCGAATAGGCGACACCCGACAGTTCGGCGGGGACCAGCGGCTGGACGCCGACGGCGATCGGCTCCGGTTCGGGTGGGCGTCCGACGCGGAGCCGGTGGGTCAGCGCGGTCGGGGAGAACGCGCTCGCCCAGACCTCCGCGACGGCGTCGCGCAGCCCCTCGCGTGCGACGCCGATGACGCTGCCGAGCTGCCCGGCGGCGCTGGAGTCCGGAGTGTCCTCCCAGCCGGCGGAGCTGCGCACCGCGAGCGGGCCGCCGGGGCACGCACGGGCCAGGGCCTCCGCGAAGCCGGGGGGCCAGGGCACGGCGCGGATCGCGTCGCGGGCCTGCGTGTGGGTCCGGCGCAGACCGGCGAGGTCGCAGGGCGGATCGCCGAGGCCCGGCAGGGTGGGGACCAGCGCCTCGAAGGCGGCGGCCGTGACGGCGACGCCGCCCGGGGTGGGCAGGCCGGCGTCGGCCATGCGGGCGAGCGTCGCCAGCTTGTTGCCGCAGCGCCGGGCGTCCGGGCAGAGCGGGATCACCCAGGGGTGCACGCCGGGTCTCCTCGCCTGGACAGCACCGTCACGGTGCCGGCGGCGCCGTCGACCTCGATCTCGTCGCCGTCGCGGAGCACGCGGGTGGCCGTGCCGACGTCGCAGACGCAGGGGATGCCGTGCTCCCGGCTGACGGCGGCCGCGTGGGTGAGCATGCCGCCGACGTCGCAGACGCAGGCCGCGAGGAGACCGAAGACCGGTGTCCAGCTCGGCGAGGTCGCCTCGCACACGAGGACGTCGCCGGGACGCACGGTGGACAGCTGCTCCGGGGAGCGGATGACGCGCACCGGCCCCCGGGCGGTGCCCCGCGAGACCCCGAGGCCCCGCAGGACGGCGGACGGGCCGGACCCGCGCCCGCCCGCGAGGCCGGCGCAGAGGATCTGCGTCACGACCGGGTCCGTGCCGGGGGCCGCCGAGGCTCCGACCGAAGGCGGCAGTTCGCTCCGGCGCGCCTGCCACGCCCGGTGGTACGCGCGGCGGGCGGCGGCCGGCTCCGCCAGCTCCCCCCAGTCGGACGTCCCGCTGATAAGGCGGTCGACCTCCGCCGGGAACAGGAAGAGCACCGCGTCGGGGGCGGGAGCGCGCGTCGCGGCGGCCAGCGCGAGCGCCGCCCTGCGGACCGGCAGGTGCGCCCGCAGATCGATCACGAGGTTGTGCTCCTCGTTCCACCAGACGATGTTGGCGCGCAGCGCGTCCTCGATGAGCCGCTCGGCGGGGGCGCCGAGGCCCGGGGGCGGCGCGGCGTCCGGCATAGCGGGGGCAGGGGCCCCGCCCAGCACGAGAGGGCGCAGGAGGGCCAAGACCTGCTCCGGGTCCTCCTGCCAGGACGGGGCCGTCAGGTCGCCGACGGAGTCGGATCTGTCGCCGTGGGCCTCGACGAACGCCGTGAACGCGGCGAGCCAGGAGGCGGCGGCCGGGTCGCCGGCGAGCCGCGGCAGGATCGGCCCCGGCCCCGCCGAGAACGCGGGGGCCAGTCCCGCCTGCCGGGCCCGCTCGGCCAGGCCGCGCAGGGCCCGGTCGGCGGCGCGGACGCGGTTGTCCGCCGCCTGCAGGAGCGCCGTCAGCACGTGCGGGTCGACGCCCGCCTCCGCGAGTTCGCTCCGGATCAGCTCGTGGCAGGCCAGCAGCCGGTACATCACCGAGAAGTGCAGCCGCCAGGCGCGCGCGTGGGCGCGGCGGGCGCGGTCGAGATGGGCGCCGATGCCGTCCCGGCCGAGCCCGGAGAGGTCGGTGCGCCCGAGGGCGGCCAGCTCCGCCTCCAGTCCGGCGGCGGCCTCCCGCCACCGCCGCCGGAAGACCGCGGGGTAGCGGCGCACCTCGGCCAGCGCCCGGGCGCGTTCGGCGGGGTCCGGCTCGTCGCCCGGCACCGCGCCGATGTAGACGTGCGGTCCCACGTAGCGCACGCTCAGCCCCCGGCCGGATGTGAGCGGCAGGCCCGCGGCCGCCCGCTGCGCACCGTCGACGAGGTCGTCGACGAGCGCCGTGCCGAGGGGGACGACGCCGCGCGGGTAGTGGAAGTCCAGGTACCAGGCCCGGTCCAGGTCGCGCGCGGTCAGCGGGGCCGGGCGGTCCGGTCCGGCCGGGCGCGGCGGCGCCGCCGGGTACCAGGGCTCCCCGCCGGCGGGTCCCGGGACGAAGGCCGGGTTCATGAGATGTTCGACCTGCTCACGGGCACGTCACCTCCGTGCGTGGCAGGCTAGTCGATCTGCATGACGACCGCTTTGGGCTCGGTGAAGAACTCGCGGCTGAACGAGCCGCCCTCGCGTCCGACGCCGGAGTCGCCCACGCCGCCGAACGGTGCCCGCAGGTCCCGGACGAAGAAGCAGTTGACCCACACGGTGCCGGCCCGCAGCCGCGCGGACACCCGGTGGGCGCGGTTCAGGTCCTCGGTGAACAGCATGGCGTTGAGCCCGTAGGGGGTGCCGTTGGCGAGGCCGACCCCCTCGTCCTCGGTGTCGAAGGGCGCGACCACGACGACGGGGCCGAAGATCTCCTGTGTGCAGTGCCGCGCGTCCGGCGGCAGGTCCACCGCGACCGTCGGCCGGACGAACCAGCCTTCTCCCAGGCCGCCGCAGAGGATCTTGCCGCCTTCCGCGGCCACCGTCTGCACGTAGCCGCGGACCTTGCGGTAGTGCTCCCGCGACGCGAGCGGGCCGATCTCGGTGGCCGGGTCGGCCGGGTCGCCGAGCACCATGCTCTCGGCCGCGGCGACGAACCTCGCCAGGAACTCCTCGTAGACCGGACGCTGGACGTACAGCCGGCTGCCCGCCAGGCACACCTGCCCCGCGTTGGTGAACACCGCCTTGATCGACCACTCGACTGCGTCGTCCAGGTCGGCGTCGGCGAACACGAGGTTGGCGCCCTTGCCGCCGAGTTCCAGGCTCACCGGCGTCAGGTTGGCGGCGGCGGCGCGGCTGATGGCGCGGCCGGTCCCGGTCTCGCCGGTGAAGGTGATCCGGTCGACGTCCGGGTGCTCGGTCAGCGCCTGTCCCACCGACTCGGGGCCGTATCCGTGGACGACGTTGAGCACGCCGGGCGGCATCCCCGCCTCGATCGCCAGCCGGGCGAGCAGCGTCGCGGAGACCGGGGTGTCCTCGGCGGGCTTGAGCACCACCGTGTTGCCCCAGGCCAGGGCCGGGGCGATCTTCCAGGTCGCGAGCATGAGCGGGAAGTTCCACGGCGCGATCGCCGCCACGACCCCGGCGGGTTCGAACCGCGTATAGGCGTGGTGCCCGGTGTCCATCGGCAGCGCCTCGGCCGGGCTGAGCCGCGCGTGGTCGGCGAAGAAGCGCAGGTTGGCCGCCGCGCGGGCCACGTCGTTGTCGCGGCTCTGCGCGATCGGCTTGCCCATGTCGCGGGTGTCGGCGAGCGCGAGCGTTTCGGCGTTCCACTCGACCAGGTCGGCGAGCCGGTGCAGGACCGCGCCGCGCTCGGCGAACCCCATGCGCGGCCAGGGCCCGGTGTCGAACGCCGTCCGCGCCGCGCGCACCGCCAGGCCGGCGTCGGCCGCCGACCCGAGCGCGACCCGCGCCCACGGCTCGCGCCGGTACGGGTCGACGGTGGCGAAGTCGGCGCCGTCCGCGGAGCCGGTCTCCCGGCCGTCGATGACGTGCCCGTAGACGTCCATCGGGCGTTCCCTCCTACCTGCCTTGTCCCTGCTTGCCTTGT
>NZ_JBIQHY010000145.1:0-10569 GCF_044508335.1 Actinomadura sp. | reverse complement strand
CGGACGACGACGCGGATGGCGGCGCCGGGCGCGTCCAGGGCCCGGCGGACGGCCTCGTGCACCTCGTGGATCAGCGTCCGGATCCGCTCGGGCGGCCGTCCCTCGACGAGGGTGATGTCCACCAGCGGCATCTCAGCTCCCCCGGACGGTGACGGTCCCGAGGCCGGCGAAGCGCGCGGTGACGCGCGTGCCGGGCGCGAGCGGAACGGCGTCGGTCATGCCGCCGGTCAGGACGATCCAGCCGGGTTCCAGCGCCCGGCCGCGCTCCGCCAGGACGTTCACGGCCAGCGCCAGCGCCTCGGCCGGATGCCCCAGGACGGCGGCGCCGGTGGCGCGGTCGGCGACCTCGCCGTCCACCTCCAGCAGGCATTCCTCCGCGGCGAGGTCGAGTTCCCGCGGGCGGCGGGCCGGTGCCCCGACGGTGTACCGCCCCGAGGACGCGTTGTCCGCGACGACGTCGGGCAGCGTGAAGCGGAAGTCGGTGTAGCGGCTGTCGATGACCTCCAGGCCGGCGTGCACCGAGGTGACCGCGGCCAGCGCCCGCCCGGCCGTCATCCCGGGCCCTTCCAACCGGTCGCCGAGCACGAAGACGATCTCCGGCTCGACCCGCGGATGGATCAGCTCATCGAGCGGGACGGGCGCGCCCTCCGGCAGTGCCATCGCGTCGGTGAGCCAGGCCGTCAGCGGGGCGTCGACGCCCATCCGGCGCTGCTTGGCGCGGGACGTCAGGCCCAGCTTGACGCCCGAGACCCGCTCGCCGGCCTCGCACTTGCGCCGCAGGATCTCGTCCTGGACGCGGTAGGCGGCGGCCAGATCCAGGTCCGGCCATTCGCCGGTGAGGGGCGCGCGGTCCCGCCGGTCCCGTTCGGCCGCCAGCAGTTCCGCCGCCGCGCGCCCGACCGTCCATGCGCTCATCGCCGGTTCCTCTCGTCCTCGTCCGCCGGGACGGCCGAGGCACGGCGTGACCGCGTCCGCGGCCGCCTTCACCGCTCGCACCGGCAGGCCGCCGCGTGCGCCGGCGGCCGTGCCCGGCCGGTAACGAGAACGCTAGGTACCGGACGGTCCGGTCCGGCGATCCGTTCCACGGTGCGGAACGCTCAGCGGCGCGTCACAGGCACAGCCGGCGGGACAGCCGGCGCGCGGCCGCTCCGGCCAGCCGGGCGTCCCGCTCCAGCACGGCGCCGACCTCGGACGTCGGCCCGACCAGGGAGATCGCGGCGCGGGCCACCCCGGTGCGGTCGCGCACCGGGGCGGCGACGGAGCTCAGCCCGAACTTGGCCTCGTCGTGGTTGACCGCGTACCCGGCGCGGCGGACGCCGGCGAGTTCCCGCTCGAAGTGCGCGGCGCTGCGGATCGAGGAGCTGGTGAGCCCGGTGAACCCGGCGGCGGTCCGGGCCCGCGCCACCAGCGGGTTGAACGCGGCGATGGCCTTGCCGGAGCTGGTGCAGTGGGCGGGCAGCCGCCGGCCGACGCCGGTGAAGAGCCGGGACACGCGCACCGTCTGCAGCCGCTCCAGGTACATGACTTCGCCCTGGTCGGGGATCGCGAGGTGGACGGCCCGGCCGGTGCGCTCCCGCAGCTCCTCCAGCAGCGGCAGCGCGGCCGCGTGCAGGTCCATCCGGCTGACCGCGAGCTGCCCCAGCTCGTAGAGGTGGAAGCCGAGCCGGTAGCAGCCGGTCTGCGGGTTCTGCTCGGCGAACCCGCGGGCGCACAGCGTCGTCAGCAGCCGGTGCGCGGTGCTCTTGGCGACGCCCAGGCGGCGCGCGATGTCGGAGACCCCGAGTTCGGTGTCGCTGGTGAAGCAGTCGAGCAGGTCCAGGGCGGTGAGCACGGACCGCAGTCCGCCTTCGGGGCCGCCGCGCGCGGAACCTCTGCGGGCCGTGGCTTCGGTCCCGGGCATCGCGCCACCTCCCAAGGTCGAAATCCCCAGATGAACGGGCATCCGCAATGCAATAGACAGTTGTCCATAACCTGGCGATTATCAATACATGTGTTCCGCTGGACGGCACGAATCGGAGACGGTCGTCGGCAGGTCGGCCGCCATCCTGGGCGCGTTCGGCGCCGAGGACGGCGCGCTGGGGGTGTCGGAGCTGTCGCGCCGCACCGGGCTGCCGAAGTCGACCGTCCACCGGCTGGTCCGCGCGCTCACCGCGCACGGGCTCCTCGACCGGTCGGGGTCGCGGGTGCGGCTCGGGCTCCGGCTGTTCGAACTCGGGCAGCTCGTCCCGCTCCGGCGGGACCTGCGCGCCGCGGCGCTCCCGTTCATGGCCGATCTGCGGGACGCCACGCACCAGATCGTCCACCTGGCCGTGCTGGACGGGCCGGAGGTCGTCTACCTGGAGATCCTGCGCAGCGCCGACGCGCCCGCGATGCCGTCCCGCGTCGGCGGGCGGCTCCCGGCCCACGCCACCGGGGTGGGGAAGGCGATGCTGGCCTTCTCCCCGCCCGAGACGGTGGACGCCGTCATCGCGGCCGGGCTGCCGCGGCTGAGCCGCCGCACGATCGTGCTGCCGCGCCTGCTCAGGCGGGAGCTGGAGGGGATCCGCGCGGCCGGCTGCGCGTTCGACCGGGAGGAGTCCGGCGACGGGGTGGTGTGCGCGGCCAGCCCGGTGTTCGGCTCGGACGGCGCGGTCGTCGGCGCGCTGTCGATATCGGGGTGGAGCACCGGGATGAAGCTGGAGCGCATGGCTCCAGCGGTGCGCACGGCCGCGCTGGCCCTGTCCCGTGCGCTGCGCGCGCCGTCCTGACCCGGTGCGGCCGGGTCAGGACGGCGGGACGCGTCGACGGACCCGCAGGCGGTGGCCCCTCAGGCGGTGGCGGGGCGCGGTGCTCCCTGGGGCGTCCCGCCCGCCACGGCCGCGGCTCCGGTCTCGGGGCGGGCGGCCTGCTCACCGCCGGTGATCGTCCTCACCTCTTCAGCAGCGGGCTGCGCACACCGCCGCGCGCCCGGTCGGCGGAGTCGAAGAAGTCCTCGCGGTAGATGTCGCGCGGAAACAGCCGCTTGGCCATCAACGTCCTGATCGCGGCCTCCACCATGGGCGGCGGCCCGCACACGTAGGCCACATGGCCCCGGCAGGTGTCCATCTCCCGGGCGAGGACGTCGGTCACCAGCCCTCGGTGGTATCCGGGCGCGGAGTCCTCCGACAGGCAGGGCAGGTAGCGGAACCGGTCCGGATGGTCGGCGGCGAGCGCCCGGAACTCCTCGACGTCGTACATGTGGGCGGCGGTCCTGCCGCCGTGGTACAGGTCCATGCGCTGCTCCGAGTCGCCCTCCAGCACGTGCAGGACCATGGCCTTGAGCGGGGCCAGGCCGGTGCCGCCGGCGATCAGGATGGCCGGTTCCCGCCGCGCGGGCCGCCAGAAGAACCGCCCGTAGGGCCCGGTCAGCCGGACGGGGTCGCCGGTGCCCAGCGTCCGGAAGACCCATCCGTCGCTGGCGACGCCGCCCGGCGTGCGGCGGACGTGCAACTCGATCCGCCCGGGTCGCGACGGCGGGCCGGCGATCGAGTACGTGCGGGTGACTCCGGCGCCGGGCACCTCGACCGACACGTACTGCCCGGGGTTGAACCGGATGGGCCGGTCCAGGTCGATCAGCAGGCGGCGGGTGTCCAGCGCGCAGTCCTCGACCGCCGCGACCGTACCGGCGAAGTCGGTGACGGGATAGGTGGTGACGTCCGGTTCGTCCTCGACGTCGGCCTCGATTGTCAGGTCGCTGCGGGGCCGGGCGCAGCACAGCAGCGCCATGCCCTCGTCCCGCTCGAAGTCCATCAGCGCGAACGCCGAGACCTCGCCGTGGTCGACCTCCCCTTCGATGACCTGCGCCTTGCAGGTGCCGCAGGTGCCGTGCGTGCACGCGTGCGGCACCCACACCCCGGCGCGCAGGCACGCGTCCAGGACGGTCTGGTCCTCCCGGCAGTCGACCTCCTGCCCGAGGGGTTCGACAGTGACCCGGTGCGTCGCCGGCATCGGGGTCTCCTTCCGCAGTCGGTGTCCGGTCCCTCCGCGTCGGGTCCCGCGGCCCGCCGGTCTGCGCACCGGCGGGCCGCGGGGACCCGCCGCTCAGGTGAGGACCGTGGTGAACCGCTCGTTCAGTTCGCGGCTGATGTAGAAGATCCCCTTGCCGAGCTGGTCCGCGGTCCAGGTGATCGTCGGGAAGTCCGGGTAGGTCATGTAGCCGCCGGAGAACACCTCGTTGCGGTTGCCCGACGGGTCGAAGAAGTAGATCGTGGACCCGCGGGTGATCCCGTGCCGGGTGGGGCCGATGTCCACCGAGACGTCGTCCATCGCGAACAGGTCACCGGCGTGCAGGATGTCGTTCCAGTCCGTCAGGTAGTAGGCGAAGTGGTGCAGCTTCCCGTTCGGCCCGTTGATGACCGCGATGTCGTGCGGGGTGTTGGTGCAGAACATCCACGTGCCGATCGTGTCGCCGCCGTCGAGATCGGTGACCACCCGCTCGGAGACCTTGAAGTCCAGGACCTCGGCGAAGAACCGCTCGGAGAGGGCGGGATCCTCGGCGGTGATCAGCGCGTGGTCGATGCGCGGGACGCCGACGCCGACCAGGTGGCGCGGGAACGGGTCGGGGTTCAGCGTCCCCGTCTCAGTGCCGGTGACCTCGATGTCGGCGTACAGCTCCAGGACGTGGTCGGACGGCAGCACGATCCGCACCCCGTCGCCGACCGCCAGGTTGTCGCCCTTGCTCATCCGCTCGGTGAGGCAGCCGAACGCCTGGGCGCGCTTCTCGAACTCGGCGAGGTCCTCGGGCCGTTCGACCTTGTAGCCCAGCTTGACCAGGCCGACCCCGCCCTCGTCGAGGACGACGGAGTGGTGGTCGTACTCGTCCCACGCCTTGTAGTAGAGCCGCCCGGCCTCCTCGTGGACGAGCCGCATGCCGAGCGTGTCCCCGTAGTGGGAACGTGCCTCCGCGAGGTCGGTCACGCGGGCGTGGACGTAGCCCAGTCTCATGACGCCCATCAGTGTTCTCCTTGCTGTTCCAGCGATCCGGGCTGGGGTTTCCGGCCGGGCCCCGCCGCGGGGCCGGCCGCTGTCGAGACGCCGGCGAGGCCGGCGAGAAGGGGGGCGACGCAGCGGAACCGCGCGTCGTCCGGAAGGCGGATCACCACGTCGGTCAGCGGGACGGCCCGGCAGGTCAGGCACGCCCCGGCGGCGGCCTCGGCCGCCGGCAGGGCCGCGGCGGCGACGCCGCCGCGGTGCTCGACCTCCCCGGCCGTGACCTCGGCGCGGCACACGCCGCAGCCGCCGCGGCGGCAGCCCGCCCGGTAGGCGTACCCGGCCCGCGCCAGGCCGGCGAGGATGGTCTCGCCGGCCCGCAGCGCGACGGTCACCCCGGTCGCCTCCACGGTCACGCCGACCATGTCAGACCGTGAACTCGAGGAGGCTCTTGTGGCCGACGCCGAGGTCGGCCAGCGTCCGCTCGCCGTCCGGTTCGAGCGGCCGGCCGTCCAGCACCCAGCCGCGGGGCGAGCCGGGCACGTAGCCGGGGTCGGAGCCGGCCCACGGGTCGACCATCTGCTCGACGAACGCCGCCCAGGTCATCGCCTTGGGCGCGCGGAAGCAGGCCGCGGAGCAGAACATCATGTTGCCCCGCCACAGCACGTTGACGAGCTGGTCGTCCCCGTACAGCTCCGCCCGCGAACGGGACGGGAAGTCGTAGCCGGGTGAGAGGGCGCGCACGGTCATCTCGCTCAGCCCTCCACCGTCGCGGGCTCGTGCCACAGCCGCCAGTTCCGCTGCTCCGGCGAGCCCGCGTACTCGCCGTTGTCTCCGTCGCCGACGCCGTACCAGGCCAGCACCTCCGGGACGGTCGGCCCGCCGCAGTTGCCCTGGTAGATCTGGTGGACGGGCAGCCACGCCTGCACGTACTTCTCCGGCTCCCGGTCGAAGATCCACTTGCAGCCGTCCGAGCAGAAGTCGAACCGCTCGCCGCGGAACTCGCTGTGCCGCTGGCAGATCGTCGACGGGTCGCCGGGCTCGGTGAACGCCATCGGGATCTGGCACACCTGGCACAGCTGCGGCAGGCCCTGGAAGAAGAACCGGCCGCCGCCGTCCTGTACGGCCCGCGCCCGCTCCCACAGCGGCGCGTAGTACCGGTCGAAGGTGTCCGGGTACTGCTGGGACAGCCAGGCCATCTCTTCCGGCTCGGGGACCGTCGTGGTGAACGCCGCGGCGAAGGAGAACTGGTAGAGCACCCAGTAGACCTGGTGGGAGACGATCTCCTTCTCCTCGACGGCCTGCGCGACGTGCCGCGGCGGCTCGATCCCGTAGAAGGCGAGGTCGGGGAAGAGCCCGCCGAGCATCTGCTCCTCGAAGTAGAGCTCGAACGCCTCCTTCCAGCTCATCACCTTCCGGGGGAGCATGTAGTCCATCATCGCGGCGACCAGCCCGGCGAGCCGGTACCCGCGCCAGAACCACTTGTCGATCCACTCCTGGATGATCGGCACGTTCGCCTCGTCCTGCTCCAGCAGGAACTTGATGGCCTCCAGGCCGAGCGTCATGTGCCGGCTCTCATCGCTCTGCGCGGAGAACCCGAACGTCATCGACGGCAGGTCGCCGTTGAAGCTGGCGCCGCTCATGAACGGGACGAACAGCAGGTTCGTCAGCAGGTACTCGAAGCTGAACGAGATCGCGATGAGGAACTCGAACGGCCCGGCCGACACGGCGTCGTCGAAGAACGACTTGGGCACCGACAGGTACCACACCCGGTCGTGCATCTTGCTCCAGCTGTGGAAGCCGGGGTAGTACCGGTTGTAGCCGGCCAGGGTGTGGATCTCGGTCTGCGCGTGCCGCAGTTCGTCGATGCTCTGGCAGAGCGCGGCGAACCGCGGCCCGGCGCCGTCCAGGTAGCGGGCGAGGAACGCGAACTGCCGGTGCGCGGTGTACTCCAGCGGGGTCACGCCCTGCAGGAAGAGCTTCATCGCGTTGAGGTACCGGGCGTCCGACAGCGTCAGGTGGCCCTGGCTCTGCGCGAAGCCGTCCAGGACGGCGTACAGCCGCTTGTCCTTCTCCGCCTGGTACTTGTGGTACGCGTCCACGGTGAGGCGGAAGGGGTCCTCCCACTTCGACCAGTCGTGGATCTTGATGCCCTCGAACGAGGTGTACGGGAACACCTTCGCGGGGTCGACGTAGGTCGGATCCCAGTGCACGTCCCTGGTCAGCGCCGCGTAGCGCTGCTTGAGCGGAAGTCGTTTCGCCATGGCTCCTCAGTGGCTCCACTTGATGACGATCTCGTCGTCGTCCCACTCGTCCACGTGGCCGTAGTACGAGACGATCGCGAGCTGGAATTCGTGGGTCTCCCACGGGCGGCCGAGCAGTTCCTCGACGCTCTCCCGGCGGATCACCAGCGGGCCCGTCTTCTGGATCTTGATCAGGCCGGGCAGGTACCGGACGGTGATGTCCGGGTTGTCCTTCTCGATGGCCGCGACCAGGTTCCGGACGTCGTCGCCGCTCGCCTGCAGGTCGACGCCGACGGTCCGGGACCGTCCGGTGACGTTCGCGCCGGTCATGCGATCTCCTCCCGCCCGTCGCCGATGCCGGCGGCGGCGAGGTCCGCGCGCAGCCGCCGCGCCAGTTCGCCGGTCATGGCCCGCGCGCCCGTGTCGGCCTCCGCGTCCGCGACGGCGGCGAGGCCGGCGACCGCCTCGACGGCGCGCGGGAGCATCCGCTCGGCGGTCCGCGCCAGCACCACCGCGTTGGCGGCGCCGTGCTGCGGGTCGGCGGTCCAGGCGGCCAGCAGCGCGTCGAACCAGCGGCGCTGGTCCCCGAACCAGCCGTGCAGGTGCTGGGCGACCAGGCTCAGCGCGCCCGCCCCGCCGGCCAGGGCGCGCTCGTCCAGGTGCCGGTACAGCAGCGGGTAGAGCAGGCGGTCGGCCAAATCGAGGGCGAACGCGCCGACGGCCCAGTCGGGCTCGGCCAGCAGCTCCTCCACGTACCTGCGCAGCGGCTGCAGGCCGTCCAGCTCCAGCCAGGCGCGCTTGGCGTCGTCGAGGGTGGCGGTGCCTCCCCCGCCGAGCGCCAGGCCGACCCGGCTGAGCAGCTGCGCGTTGCCGATCCGGTCGAAGGCGGCGTAGGACAGGCACTGCTCGATGCTCGTGCCGTAGGCGAACCGCGCCCCCGCCGTCGAGATCAGCTGCGCTCCGCCCTCGTAGTGCCGCACCGGCAGGACGGCCGCGGCCAGCAGGCCCCGCCAGTCCTGCGGCATCCGGTCGAAGAGGCCGTGGTCCTCGATGTAGTCCATCGTGCGGCCGAACGCGTCGAACTGCTGCGCGCGGGCGGTGACGTAGGGCGCGTAGTAGTACTGCCGCGGGTCGGTGAACGAGTACGGGTCGGTGAGCCGCAGCGCCGAGTGGCGCTCGTCGTAGATCTCGTGCTCGGGATCCCACAGCGGCCGGTAGTGGAAGTGCTCGGTGGCCTGGACGTCGATCGTCCCCTCCTCGTAGCGGGAGGCGGGACGGTCGCCGTAGCGGTCCACCAGGTTCTGGAAGGTGGGCCTGAGCGGCGCGATCACCTGGGTCCGTAGTTCGTACTGCACTAGCTGCCTCCTTGCCGGGTCGCGCCGCTGACGTCGGGGGCGGCCGCGACCCGCAGGAGCCGCAGGATGAGGTTCCCGACGTCCTCCGCTCCGGCGAGTTCACGCGCCTCGCCCCGCGGGGTCGCGGCATCGGGCCACCAGAGCCGGCCGCGAGTGACGCCGTCCGCGTACCTCGTGGAGATCCGCGCCTCCCTGCCGCGAACGCGCATCGAGAACGCGAGCTCCCCCACCCCGGGCCGGTCTTCGAGCTCGACGAGCTCACCCGACCCGGCGAGGACGGCGTTGGCCTCGCACACGAGCTGCTCGGCCAGCGACCGGACGGCCACATGCCGGTCTGTGCCCACTCCCGTCGGCCTGGGCCGACTCTGCACGGTCCGCGGGGCCTCCACCGGTTTGCCCTGGTACGCCTCCGCGACCGCCACCATGAACGGCGTCATGCGCATACCATCGCCACCCCGCACGAGGTGCCGCGCTTTCGTTCCGTGCTGCGGAACACCTCAGCTCCGGGCCCGGCGGCGCCCCCGAATCCTCAAGATCGAACCGGCGCCGGATCCGTCCGGTGGCTCCTCCTCCGACCCGGCGTCCCGCACCGCGCCCGTTCCGTCCCGTCCGTGCGCGGCTTGGACGAGGTTTCGCGGGGCCCCGGCCGTCAGGGGACGGGTGTCACGTCGTTGACCGGGGACAGGGCCGGCCGCCCGGTCAGGACCCGCACGGCCTCTTCGGCGGCGATGCGCCGCACCGGCGATCCGTCCCTCGGTGAGCGCCCGGTGAAGCGCCGCGTCCTCCACGATGGGCCCCGCGCGCGGTGTTGACGAGGACGGCGGTCGGCTTCATCGGGCCCTCTTCATGACCGCGGACTCGAACAGGTTCCTGGTCATGACGAGGAGCCCGCCGCGCGGCGCGGCGGCATCGTCGACGGGGCGATGACCGCCGGTCGGCGGGCGGGGCGTCGGCCAGGTTCTCGGCGACGGTCCAGCCGGTGACCGTCATGGCCTCGCCGTGCAGATGCCCGGCCTCCAGAAGGGCCCGCATGACGGCGGGAACGCCGCCGGCCCGGTACTCAGTTCCGCTGACGTAGGTGACAGGTTGCTCCGCAGTCCCGTGGGACGGCCGAGATCGGAGTAACTGATCACTGCAGATTCGGCGACCAGATCGCCTCCGGATGCGTAGCTGGTCCCGGCCGGCGTGCCGCGCACACGCAGACCGCGCCCCGGCCGGGGGCCCGGGGTCGGCACACTTCACCCTCGACCCGGATGGCCGCCGATCATAAAGTTGCGGCAATGCACCCCTACCCATCGCCCCGCAGCGCGAAAGAGCGCCCGACGCCTCCGCTCGGGTGGCCGCGGTTCACGGCGGGTAGCGTTCATGGATGAATGGGCCATCGCTCAGGCGCGGGTCACGCTGCTGCGCGGCAAACGCCTCACCCCGGCCGAGCGGATCAGGGTCTATCGCGTTCTCGCCGAGGCCGAGCCGCGGGCGAGCCGGGCCTGCATTCCTGGGCCGTCGCGCTGGCCGAAGAGGGCCGCCACGCAGAAGCCGCCGCCGTCTACGCCGACCTCGTCGAGGCAGAAGCCCACGACGAGGCATCCAGCGGCACCGGCGACTGGAACCTCATGGCCTGGGCAGTCCAACTAGAGGCCGCCGGAGACATCCAGGCGGCCATCGCCAGATCCAACGATCTAGCCGAGAGGTGTCGCCTGTCGGTCGATCAGCAGACCGGCCCCATGGCCTGCCTGGTGTATGCGCTGGTCAACCATGCGCGGCTGCTCGGCATGAGCGCAACGGCCACCGGCGCCCATGCCGCACTGCAGGCGGCCGAGCCCATCTGCGTCGAACTCGCCCGGACGGGCGAGCCCAAATCGTGGAGCGGCTACCAGACCACCTACTGGGCGGTGCTGCTGGCGGCATCGGGGCGGGCAGACGAGCAGTTCCCCCCGACCGGGCCCAGACCACCGCTGGGAGTCAGCTTCCAGCACTGGTCACCGCATGTCCGCGGCTGGTGGGGGGACCAGGAGCGCGCCACC
>NZ_JBIQHY010000029.1:0-62256 GCF_044508335.1 Actinomadura sp. | reverse complement strand
TTCGTGATCTGGGGCGGGGCGTCCACCGGCACCCTGAGCTCGGTGTCGGAGACGATGCTGAACTGGCTGCTGCGCAACGTCGGCTGGCTCTTCGTCCTCGGCCTCGCCATCGGGTACGGGCACTACCGCCGGGGCCGCAGCCAGCTGATCAGCTCGGCGTTCGCGCCGCTGCTCGGGCACCGCCGCGCGACCGGCCCGCTGAGCAAGCTGATCGACATCCTCGCGCTGTTCGCGATCGTCCTGATCCTGCTGTGCTTCGCCCTCTACAAGGACGTCCACGACGACCCCATGATGCGCCGCCAACTCAAGGGCGCCGAGGTCCTGGAGGACGCCGTGGTCGCCGGCGTCCGGGAGCACCAGGGCGACTTCGAACTGCAGATCCGCCCCTCCGCCCCCGACCCCACCCTCAAGGACGACGCTGCACGACCTCGTCCAGCCGACTGATCAGCGCGGCAAGCAGCACAGTGACCTGCGCGGTGGCCACCGACGCCTCAACAGACCCCCCGCGCTGCGGGTCGGGCGGAAGCCAGACCCACCCCCGGCCATGGGTCTCCTTCACCATGACCGGCACACAGGTGAACGCGGACGGCTCGATCACCCCGACGCTATAGGAGACGACCTCCTCGAACAGATGATGCGACACGATGAGCGCGAAGTCGGTCCCGGCCTCGGCGAGCCGGTATTTCAGCGCTCCCGCGTCCAGCAGCCGGAAGAGATGGTTGAGGGCCACCCCCGTGACGCCGTGCTCGTCGAGATGCAGGTATCCGGCGTGGACAGCCACCCTCAGCTGGATCCGCGCCTCCCCGCCGGCCAGCTTGTTGTGCCGCCGGACGCCCGCGAGCAGCCGCACTACGAGCGGCTCCAGCAGGACGTCGATGCCGGCGTCGGGCTCCGCGATGACGAACAGGCCGTCCCCGCGGTCCTCATGATGGCAGGCGTCCCAGCGCAGGCCGGCCGCCTGGCACGACTCCCGCACGATCCGGTGGATGGACGACCGCAGATACCGCTGGATGTCCGGATCTCGACGCAGGCCGAAGGAGGCGATGTCAACGGCGAACATCCCCCTGTGCAGCGTCCGTGGGGACGAGGTCTCCGGTATGGGAATCTGAGCCACCTGCCTCATGACGGGGCGGTCGGCTCCGCCCCAGGTGGACGCGTGAGCGGCTATCCGACGATGGAGATCTGCCCGGTGGCCATGGGCCGTTCGGGGACGTCTCCGATGTCGTAGGACGGCCTGTTGCGATCCGCCGCGTACGTGGTGACCGTCAGGCGAATCGGCAGGGAAGCACTGGTGTAGGCGACACGGTGGACCACGACGACGGGGATCCCGGGCCCGATCTTGAAGAACCTCTTTTCCTCCGGGGTGGGCATCCGGGCCACGAGTTCGTCCCGGTACCCGGACTGCTCGTAGCCCATCTCGGCGAGCGCCCGGATCGTCCCCCGCGCGATCTTCTCCTTGCTCTCGATCTCGGTTCCCCGGACGAGGTCCATCGAGTAGTACGACTTCTGCAGCGAGTACGGCGTGTCGTCGATGAACCGCTTCGAGCCGCGCACGACGACCTGGACGTCCTCGCCGATCTCCAGCCATCCGGCGACCTCCCGGTCCGGGTACTCGATCCGCATCTCGAAGTCGCGGATGCTCGGCTTGCGGCCGGCCGCCCGGACGCCGGAGCTGTAGGAGTCCAGGGGCGAATCGGTCCCGTCCCCGCCCTCCTCTCGGGAGAGGACCACGAAGAACGGGATCGGCCCCTTCGGTACGAACATCCCCCGCCCCGGCTGGATCTGGATCAGGCCCTCGTGCACCAGATTGGTGATCGCGACTCTGATGGTGTTCCTCGACGCACCGAAAAGCCGTTCCAGTTCCGGTTCCGTGGGAATCCGGGCTCCCGGCGCGAACTCTCCGGATCTGATCTTCTCCCGGAGCTCGTCGGCGATCTCCCGGTGCAGCGCATCCGCCATCGGAAATCCTCTCCAGCCGGTCGATGTTCATTTTCACCGGAATCGCGCGCATCGACGCTCCCGGACAGGACATAGGTACCTCACCTACCGGTCGACAATGACCCATCCGCTGCACGCCGGCACTCCGTGATGCCCCGTGGCGTGTCCTCAGCGCGGCGCCCGACCGAGCCAATGGCGCAAACCGGTATACGGACAGGTTGGTATTGGTTATGTGTACTGTCCTGAATCGCGAGAACGGGAGTCCTGCTGACGGCGGACACCCGGAGATGAGAGGCTCTGGCCCCTTACCAACTGCGGACCTGGAACATGAGACCCACAATCCGGTCAGTCACTTCCCAAGATCAGGCAACAAGATCGGCTCATCGGCCCGAATTCCCCAAGCTCCTCGGTCACGTCGCCCACTGCGGGTATGGACGGGCCGGGACGTGCCGGGCGGTCTTCGAGGGGGGACGATGACCTTTGCCAATCAGGCGGACATTCAGCATGAGGCGATCGGCGAAATCGGCGACAAGGATCTTGTCGTGGCGGGCCGGAAACTGGCGATGTTCGCGTCCGCTCCGCTGCACGAACGGCAGCGCAGGCTCACCGAGGCGGTCATCGTCGTGCACGGCGCGCTGCGCAACGCCGGCGACTACTTCCGGTCGATCGAGAAGGCACCGCACCGGCTGGTCGTCGCGCCGCAGTTCCTCACCGAGGACGACGTGCGCGGCGACCCGGAGCGCGCCGAATACCTGCACTGGCGCACGGAGGACTGGAAAGGCGGGCTCGGCTCGGTCAGCTCGTTCACGGTCATGGACGAATTACTGCGCGGGTTGCGCATCCATCCCCGGCTGCGGCGGGTGACCATCGTCGGGAATTCGGCGGGCGGCCAGTTCGTCAACCGCTACGCGGCCGTGGGCCGGGGTCCCGACGACCTCGCGGCGGACGTCCGGTTCGTCGTCGCGAACCCGTCGACCTATCTGTACTTCGACAGGATGCGGCGTAAGGGGAACACCTTCCTTGCCCACAGCGACCCCGCGGTGGACCGCTGGCGCTACGGGTTCGGCGGCGGCGTTCCGGACTACGTGGGCACCGCGCGGCCGGCCGACGACTACTTCGAGCGCTATGTCGCCAGGGACGTCGTCTACCTGCTCGGCGCGGAGGACGCGGACCGCGGCGCGGCGCTGCTGGAGATCCATCCGGCCGCCGAGGCGCAGGGCGCCACACGCATCGAGCGCGGCGAGATCTACTACAGCTACCTGCGCCACAAGGCGGGGCGGGAAGTCCACAAGCTCGTGCATGTGCCCGGCGTCGGCCATGACGCCGGGCAGATGTTCGCATCGCCCCAGGGCCGCGCGCACATCTACGGGCGGCGTGGTTGGTTTCGCCGCCGCTGAGGGGGCCGGGGCCGTACGCCGGGCTAGACGACGGGGCGGCCGGTCTTGATTCGGCGGCGGAAGTCGTAGAGGTAGGCGTTGAAGGGGAACTCGCGGGCCGGGCGCGGCATCGCGCGGTTGGCGAGGCGCATTGCGCGGGTGAAGCGGTCGAAGCGGCGCTGCTGGCGGGGCGTCCAGGTGTAGCCGAGCTCTTCGCGGAACGGCTGCGGCAGGAAGCCCAGGGTCAGGAAGGTGTGGTAGCGGCCGAGGGCGAGGCGCACCGGCGCGTGCAGGAAGCGCAGCTCGACCAGGTCGCGCAGGTAGGTGCGGGTGACGTCGTCCATCTCGATCTTGCGGACGCCGTCCTGCCAGTACTCCTCGAAGGCGGCGCGGTCGGCGGGCCACAGCTCGGGCTTCATCTGCAGGGTCGTGCCGAACCGGGCGCCGTACCTGTACAGCTCCTCGGCCTGCTCGGGGGTCGGCTTCCCGTACAGGATCTCGTAGATCATTTCGAGGCCGTAGTACAGGCACGCGGCGACCCAGAGCTGGAGCTCGGGGTCGAACGCGTTGTAGGCGACGGGCTCCTTCGCGCGGACCTGCCGGTGGGCGCGGTTGACCTCCTGGCGCAGCGCCTCGCGCTCCTCGTCGGTGCCGAGCATCGCGACGGCGATGTAGGTGAGGGTGGTGCGGCCGCGCTTGACCGGATGCCTGTCGACGCGGCCGCTCTCCACCTTGCTCTCCGCGACGCCGTGCCCGATGGGGAGGCGCGCGAGCTGCATGACGACGTTCGCCGCGGCCGCGGCGAGGGCCAGGCCGCTGATGGAGTCGAGGACGACCTTCGGGGTCTGCGCCTCCGCCGCGATCGCTGTCATACCGCCCTCACTTCCTGAGACATAGAGGCGAATTTCGTCTCACTGTGCCAGTGTAAGTGAATGCTTGCAAGGGCGCCCGGACGTGGGCGCCCTCACAGCGTCAGGCGTACGGGTCCTCCATGGCCTTGATCCGGGTCGCGAACTCCTTCAGCGTGTCGAGCGCCCGCAGGTAGCCCATGGGGCCGTAGGACACGCGGGCCACCCCCGCGGCGGCCAGGTCCGCGAGGGACGTGCCGGGCGGGTTGTTCGCGTTGACCGGCCCCGGCAGCCCCTCGACCAGGGCGGGGACGGCGTCCATCGGCGCGACGATCGGGTAGACGCAGTCGGCCCCGGCCTGGAGGTACAGCCGACCCCGCTCGATCGCGGCCTCCACCGGGTCCGGCACCCCGCGGATGAACGTGTCGATCCGCGCGTTGATCACCAGGGCGTCGCCGGCGGCGGCCCGGACGGCGGCGAGGAACTCCGCCTGCTCCTCCGGCTTCGCCAGCTCGCCGGCGTAGGTGTCCTCCAGGTTGCAGCCGGCGGCGCCGATCGCGAGCAGCCGTTCGACCAGCTCGGCGGGCCGCAGCCCGTAGCCGGCCTCGGCGTCCACGGTGACCGGGACGGTCGCGGCGCGGATGACGCGCTCGGCGGCGGCGAACATCTCCTCCGCCGGCGCACCCTCGTGGTCGGGGTAGCCGAGCATCGCGGAGACGGCGGCGCTGGCGGTGGCGAGCGCCGGGAACCCCGCCTCCTGGACGATCTGCGCGCTGCCGGCGTCCCAGACGTTCGGCAGCAGCAGCGGGTCGCCGGGCCGGTGCAGCTCGCGGAGCTTCGCAGCGTTGTCAGTCATATGGGTCTCCTTCCCTCATGAGTGCAGACCAGGCGGCGCGCCGGAAGGCATCGTGCCCGACCCGCCGTCCGCCTGGGTTAGCGTCAATGTGATCATCCACCCGCGATGAGGGAGCGCCCATGCTGCCGTGGTCGGCCGAGTTCGCCGGACGCCTGGAAGAGCACACCGTGAGCAGCGAGCTGCTGCGCGGCAACCCGCTGAAGGACCCGCACGAGCGGCCGCTCCTCGTCTACGTCCCGCCGGGCTACGACGACGAGCCGGACCGCCGCTACCCGAGCGTGTACGTGATCACCGGGTTCACCGGGCACGTCGGGATATGGCGCAACCGGACGCCGTACCGCCAGCCGTTCCCGGAGACGGCGGACGCAGTGTTCGCGTCCGGCGAGGCCCCGCCCGCGATCGTGGTGTTCGTCGACGCCTGGACCGCGCACGGCGGCAGCCAGTACGTCGACTCGCCGGGCACCGGCCGCTACCACTCCTACATCTGCGACGAGGTCGTCCCCTGGGTCGACGCCCGCTACCGGACGCTCGACGCGCCCGAGCACCGCGCGATCAGCGGCAAGTCCAGCGGCGGCTACGGCGCGATGATCACGCCGATGCTGCGGCCCGACCTGTTCGGCGCCCTCGCGACGCACGCCGGCGACGCGCTGTTCGAGTACTCCTACCTGCCCGAGTTCCCGAAGTGCGTCCGGCACCTGCGCAAGTACGACGGCGACATCTGGCGCTGGTGGAACGACTTCAACTCGCGCGCGTCGTTCACCAAGCCGGAGGACATGGACCTGCTCAACGTCCTCGGCATGGCGCTCTGCTACACCGCGCGCGAGGACGGCGCGCCGGAGCTGCCGTTCGACCCGGTCACCGGGGTGATCCGGCAGGACGTGTGGGAGCGCTGGCTGTCCTTCGACCCGGTCCGCATGGTGCCGGCGCACGCGGAGGCGATGCGCTCGCAGCGGGCGATATGGATCGACGGCGGGACGCGCGACGAGTGGTTCCTCGACATCGGCGCCCAGGCGTTCCACCGGGCGCTCCTCGACAACGGCGTCCGGGAGGACGTGATCCACTTCGAGCTGTTCGACGCGGGCCACGGCGGCATCGACTACCGCTACCCGATGGCGCTCGCCTGGCTCTGCCGGCGCATCGCCCCCTAGCCCGGCGGCGCGGGGCCGCAACGCTCACCGCGCGCCGAAGGTTCCCACCGGCACGGGCCGGGCCGACAAGATCGGCCCGGCCCGTTCGCGCTGGATGCAAGGGGTTTTTCAGTGGTTTCGTTCACTCAATTGAAAATCCAATAACAAATGGATTCATTGACACTTTTCACAATTCGGGTTGCACTTCGGGCAGCTCATCCGGATGAGTCCCCCATCCATACCCCCGCCGGGCGACCGGTGGCCCCGCGGAGCGCTCCCACAAGGAGCTCCACGTGTCCCCGCGCACCGCCCCGGCACGTGGAAGGAGCACCCCCGTGAGACACCAGACCGCGATCGGGGCGGCGGTGCTGTCCGCCGGCCTCGCCGTGGCGATGTCCTCCCCCGCCACCGGTGCGACCGCCCGCACCGCCCCCGCGGCCCCGGCCAAGCCGGATCCGCGCACCGTCGCCGCCGCCTCGGCCGACCGCCTGGTCGCGGCGAAGCCCGCCGAGTTCAAGGTCGCCGCGAAGGACGGGATCGTCCGGCGCGGCGTCACGTCCGGGCTGCGCGGCCTCCAGCACGTCCAGTACGAGCGCACCTACGACGGCCTGCCCGTGTACGGCGGCGACTTCGTCGTCACCACGAACGCGAGCGGCGGCGTCCTCAGCACGTCCGTCGACCAGACGAAGAAGCTCAGCGTGTCGACCAGGGCGGAGATCAGCGCGGCGAAGGCCGCGAAGACCTCCCGCGCCCAGGTGTCCGAGGTGGACAGCGCGACCGCGCCCCGCCTGATGGTGGTCGTCGAGGGTTCCGGACGGCTCGTCTACGAGACCGTCGTGAGCGGCACCCGGAAGAACGCCCCGACGAAGCTGCACGTCCTCGTCGACGCGAAGACCGGCAAGGTCGTCAAGACGTGGGACGAGGTCCGGGACGCGGCCGACGACCGCAGCTACTACCACGGCACCGTCGACCTCAGCACCGCCGCGACGTCCATGACGGACCCGCAGCGCTCCGGCGTCCGGTGCGGCGGCCAGAACGGCTCCACCTACACCGGCCCCGACAGCGCCTGGGGCAACGGCAGCGGCACCGACCTGGAGACCGCCTGCGTCGACGCCCTGTACGCCGTCCAGAAGGAATGGGACATGCTGGGCGAGTGGCTCGGCCGCAGCGGCATCAACGGCCGCGGCGGCGGGTTCCCGCTCCGCGTCGGCCTCAACCAGGCCAACGCCTACTGGAACGGCAGCTACACCAGCTTCGGCCGCAACCAGGCAGGCACCAGGCAGGCCACGTCCGTGGACGTCGTCGGGCACGAGAACGGCCACGCGGTCTTCACCAACACCCCCGGCGGCGACAGCGGCGGCAACGGCAACGAGAAGGGCGGCATGAACGAGTCGGCCGGCGACATCTTCGGCGCGCTGACCGAGCACTACATGAACGAGCCGTCCACCTTCGACCCGCCGGACTACCTGGTCGGCGAGGAGGTCGACCTGGTCGGCTCGGGCCCGATCCGCAACATGTACAACCCGCAGGCGCTCGGCGACCCGAACTGCTACTCGTCGTCGATCCCGCGGACCGAGGTGCACGCGGCGGCCGGCCCGCAGAACCACTGGTTCTACCTCCTGGCCGAAGGCTCGAACCCGTCCAACGGCAACCCGGCCAGCCCCACCTGCAACGGCTCGACCGTGACCGGCATCGGCATCAAGAAGGCCGGCCAGATCTTCATGGGCGGCCTGAACCGCAAGGTCACCAACTGGAGCCACGCGCGCGCCCGCGTCGAGACGGTCAACGCGGCGCTGGAGCTGTTCCCCGGCTCGCCGGCCGAGTGCAACGCGGTGAAGGCCGCGTGGAGCGCGATCAACGTCCCGGCGCAGAGCGGTGAGGCGTCCTGCGGCACGCAGCAGCAGAACGACTTCTCGCTGTCGCTGAGCCCCGGGTCCGGCGGCGCGCAGGCCGGCGGTACCGTCACCGCGACCGTGAACACCGCCGTCACCGGGGGCAGCGCGCAGCAGGTGGCGCTGTCGGCGACGAGCAGCCCGTCCGGCCCGACCGTGTCGTTCTCGCCGAGCACCGTCACCGCGGGCCAGTCGGCCACGATGACGGTCCGCGTCCCGGCGGGCACCGCCGACGGGACGTACCGGATCACGGTGCTCGGCGACGGCGCGTCCGTCGACCGCACCGCCGTCTACACGCTCACGGTCGGGAACGGCGGCCCCGGCGGGACCGTCTTCTCCGACGGCTTCGAGACGGACCAGGGCTGGACCACCGACCCTGACGGCTCCGACACCGCCACCGCGGGCGCCTGGGAGCGCGGCACCCCGCAGCCGACGAGCTGGTCCGGCATCAGCCTGCAGCTCGCCGCCGCCGGCGGCAGCGGCGCCCTGGTGACCGGCGCGGCGGCCGGGACCGACGCCGGGACGTACGACGTGGACGGCGGCGTCACCACCGTCCGGTCCCCGGCGATCAGCCTGCCCGGCGGCACGCTGTCGCTCAGCTTCGACTGGTACCTGGCCTACCTCAACAACAGCTCCACCGAGGACTACCTGCGCGTCCGCGTCGTCGGCTCGAACGGCGCCGGCACCGTGCTGAACCAGAGCGGCGCCATGGCCAACAAGGCCGGGGCGTGGCAGACGGCGACGTACGACCTGTCCGCCTTCGCGGGCCAGTCCGTCCGCATCGTCGTGGAGGCCGCCGACGCGGGCTCCGCCAGCCTCGTCGAAGCCGGACTCGACAACGTGAAGATCACCCGGTCCTGACCGCCTCCCGCACGCGGCCCGTGACGGGGCCCGCTCCCTCGTCACGGGCCGTTCCCTCCCCCGACTCGGAGGATCGATGAGATCGCGCACCATGGCGGTGCTCGGGGCGGCGGCCCTGACCGTGTCCGCCCTCCTGCCCCTCCCGGCCTCGGCGGCGCCCGCCGCGGCCGCCGCCCCCGACATCCCGCTCGCCAACGTCAAGGCCCACCTGTCGCAGCTGCAGGGCATCGCGAACGCCAACGGCGGCAACCGGGCCCACGGCCGCCCCGGCTTCCGCGCCTCGCTCGACTACGTGAAGGGCAGGCTGGACGCGGCCGGCTACCAGACCAGCGTCCAGTCGTTCTCGCGCAGCGGCGCGACCGGCTACAACCTGATCGCCGACTGGCCGGGCGGCGACACGGACGACGTCCTGATGACCGGCGCGCACCTCGACAGCGTCACGGCCGGGCCCGGCGTCAACGACAACGGCTCGGGCACGGCGGCGGTGCTGGAGACCGCGCTCGCCGTCGCACGCGAGGGACACCGGCCCGACCGCCACCTCCGCTTCGCGTGGTGGGGCGCCGAGGAGCTCGGCCTCGTCGGGTCGACGTACTACGTCGACAACCTGCCGCCGAGCGAACGGTCGAAGATCACCGGCTATCTGAACTTCGACATGGTCGGCTCCCCCAACGCGGGCTACTTCGCCTACGACGGCGACGGGTCGTCCGGCAGCGGCGGCCCGGCCGGGTCCGCCGAGATCGAGCGGGTGCTCCGGTCGTACTTCTCGTCGATCGGCGTGCCCGTCCAGGACACGGCGTTCGACGGGCGCTCCGACTACGGCCCGTTCATCCGCGCCGGCATACCCGCCGGTGGGCTGTTCACCGGCGCCGAGGGACGCAAGACGTCCCAGCAGGCGCAGCTGTGGGGCGGCCAGGCGGGCGTCGCGTTCGACCGCTGCTACCACTCGTCGTGCGACACCACGTCCAACATCGACGACACCGCGCTGGACCGCAACGCCGACGCCATCGCGCACGCCGTCTGGACGCTCGGCGGCGACGGCGGGACGCAGCAGCCGCCCGGCGACACCGTCCACTCCGACGACTTCGAGACGGCCACCGGCTGGACGGCCGACCCTGACGGCTCCGACACCGCCACCGCGGGCGCCTGGGAGCGCGGCACCCCGCAGCCGACGAGCTGGTCCGGCATCAGCCTGCAGCTCGCCGCCGCCGGCGGCAGCGGCGCCCTGGTGACCGGCGCGGCGGCCGGGACCGACGCCGGGACGTACGACCTCGACGGCGGCACCAGCAGCATCCGGTCGCCGGCCATCGCGCTCCCGGCGGGGGCGAGAACGCTGTCGTTCTCCTGGTTCTTCGCCCACCTGAACAACAGCTCGTCCGCCGACTACCTCCGGGTGCGGGTCGTGGGGCCGAACGGGTCCACGACCGTGCTGAACCAGACGGGCGCGGCGACGAACCGCGCCGGGTCCTGGCAGACGCAGACCGCGGACGTCTCCGGCTACGCCGGGCAGACCGTCCGCATCCTGGTGGAGGCCGCCGACGCGGGCTCCGCCAGCCTCGTCGAAGCCGGCCTGGACGACCTCAAGATCACCACGTAGGCGCAGCTCAAAGGCCGGTTTCAGTGTTTTCCACGAGCCCGTTCACACAATTGAAAATCCAGTGCCGGATGGATTCGTTGACACCCGGCAGGCCCGCGCGGTGCACTGCTGAACAGCCCGCCCTCCACCCCCAGGGCTGATCACCGGCGGGCGCACGGCACGAATCTCGGCCCGAGCCGTGCGACCCGCCACCGGGGTCCCCGCCCCCCGCCGGACCCCCGGGCGCTCGTGTCTACAGTTCCCAGGACACGAGGGCCCGGGGGCCCAACTGTGTCTGCGGCCGGTTCCCTCCCCTTTTCGGACGCGATCGCGGCGCCCAGGGGTGTCGCGTGGGCGCGGCGGTGGCCGGGCACCCCGCGAAACGTCCGACCTCAGGGTCACAATGGGAGCATGTGTCGAAGCATCAAGACGCTCCGGCCGCCCTATGCGGAGGACGTCACCGACGAGGACGTCCGGGCGGCGGCGCTCCAATACGTCCGGAAGATCTCCGGGTTCCGGGCGCCCGCGGCCCACAACGCGGAGGCGTTCGAGCGGGCCGTGGAGGAGATCGCGCACAGCACGGCGGCCCTCCTCGAAACGCTGGAGGTCCGAGGAGGGCGCGCTCGCTAGGTCCTCACTCGGCGGCGACGAGCTCGGCGATCTGGACGGTGTTCAGGGCGGCGCCCTTGCGCAGGTTGTCGCCCGAGCAGAACAGGGCGAGGCCGTTCTCCACGGTCTCGTCCCGGCGGATGCGGCCCACGTAGGTGGGGTCCTGGCCGGCGGCCTGCAGCGGGGTCGGGACGTCCGACAGGACGACGCCGGGCGCGCCGGCGAGCAGCTCGCTCGCGCGCTCCGGGCTGATCGGGCGCTCGAACCGGGCGTTGACCTGCAGCGAGTGGCCGGTGAAGACCGGGACGCGGACGCAGGTGCCCGACACCTTCAGCTCCGGGATCCCCAGGATCTTGCGGCTCTCGTTGCGGAGCTTCTGCTCCTCGTCGGTCTCGGCGAGGCCGTCGTCCACGATCGAGCCCGCCATCGGCAGCACGTTGAACGCGATCGGCCGCACGTACACCGACGGCTCGGGGAAGTCCACGGCGGTGCCGGAGTGGGTGAGCCGGTCGGCGTTCTGGACGGTCTTGGACGCCTGGTCGTGCAGCTCGGCGACGCCCGCGAGGCCGCTGCCCGACACGGCCTGGTAGGTGGACACGACGAGGGCGGTCAGCCCGGCCTCCTCGTGCAGCGGGCGCAGCACCGGCATCGCGGCCATCGTGGTGCAGTTCGGGTTCGCGATGATGCCCTTGGGGCGGTTCCGCGCGGCGTGCGGGTTGACCTCGGCGACGACGAGCGGGACGTCCGGGTCCATCCGCCAGCCGGAGGAGTTGTCGACCACGACCGCGCCCGCGGCGGCGACCTTCGGCGCCAGGGCCCGGGACGTGGTCTTCCCCGCGGAGAACAGCACGATGTCGAGGCCGGCGTAGTCGGCGGTCTCCGCGTCCTCGACGGTGATCTCGGTGCCGTCCCACGGGAGCCTGCGCCCCGCCGAGCGCGCCGAGGCGAACAGCCGCAGCTCGTCGACCGGGAATCCGCGTTCGGCCAGGATTTCGAGCATCTTGGCCCCGACCTGTCCGGTGGCCCCGACGATGCCGACTCTCATGCCGCTCCCTCTGGTAGATCGCTTGACCCGGTGAGTCTGCCCAGGTCGATGGCGCAACGTCCAGGCAATAACACTACGCGGAAAGGTCGACCGCTCCTTAACGGAACGCGTCGAGGCCGGTGACGGCCTTCCCGAGGGTGAGCAGATGCACTTCCTGCGTGCCCTCGTAGGTGAGGACGCTCTCCAGGTTGTTCATGTGCCTGATCACCGGGTATTCGAGCGTGATCCCGTTCGCGCCGAGGACCGTGCGGGCCTGGCGGGCGACGTCCAAGGCCGCGCGGACGTTCGCGAGCTTGCCGAACGACACCTGCTGCGGTGTGACCTCGCCCTCGTCCTTGAGGCGGCCGATGTGCAGGGCGACGAGCCCGGCCTGCCCGAGGGCGACCTCCATCCAGGCGAGCTTCTCCTGCGTGAGCTGGAACGACCCGATGGGCCTGCCGAACTGCTCGCGGGTCTTGGCGTAGTCGACGGCCGCCTCGTAGCACGACCGCCCGGCCCCGACGGCGCCCCACAGGATGCCGTAGCGGGCCTCCGAGAGGCAGCCGAGCGGCCCCCTCAGGCCCTTCACGTTCGGGAGCATCGCCGATTCGGGGAGCCGCACGTCGTCCAGGACGAGCTCGGAGGTGACGGACGCGCGCAGCGACAGCTTCTGGTGGATGTCGCTGCTGGTGAACCCGGGCGTGCCCTTGGGGACGAGGAACCCGCGGATCCCGTCGCCGGTCTGCGCCCAGACGACCGCGACGTCCGCGATCGACCCGTTCGTGATCCACATCTTGGTGCCGTTCAGCACCCAGTCCGCGCCGTCGCGGCGGGCGCGGGTCAGCATGTCGCCCGGGTCGGAGCCGCGGTCGGGCTCGGTCAGCCCGAAGCAGCCGATCGCCTCCCCGGCCGCCATCCGCGGCAGCCATTCGTTCTTCTGCTCCTCCGACCCGTACTTGTGGATCGCCGCCATCGCCAGGGACCCCTGGACGGACACGAAGCTGCGCAGCCCCGAGTCGGCCGCCTCCAGCTCCCGGCACGCCACCCCGTACGCGACGGCGCTCGTCCCGGCGCAGCCGTAGCCCCGCAGGTGCATCCCGAGCAGGCCGAGCTCGCCCAGCCGCGGGGCCAGCTCCCGGGCGGGGAACGTCCCGTCCTCGAACCATCCGGCCAGGTGGGGGGCGACCTTCTCCGCCACGAAGGCGCGCACGGTGTCGCGGACCATCCGCTCCTCGTCCGTGAGCCGGTCGTCCACGCGCAGCACGTCCATGCTGGTCTCCTCCGTTCCGGGGCCGTCCGCCCACGAGGGTACGTCGGGGACGGCGCCCCGGGCGGCCAGGGGTGGACTCAGGGGTGAATCAGGGCGAATCCCGATGTCCTATCCGCCGCCCGCTGGGCATGATCGAGGCATGGACATGAACAAGGACACCGCCCAGAACAGCACCGACAACACCGCCCAGACCGACAACACCGCGCAGACCGACGACACCGCCGCCAAGAAGCTCCGGCGGCCCCGCGACAACCGGATGCTCGCCGGCGTGTGCGCGGGCGCCGCCGAGTTCCTCGGCATCGACGTCAACATCGTCCGGATCGGCCTGGTCGTCTTCAACCTCTTCGGCGGCGCCGGCGTCGGCCTCTACCTGATCGGGTGGGCGCTGATCCCGGAGGAGGGCGCCGCGACCTCCATCGCCGAGGACTTCATGAAGAACGTGAGCGAGTCCCCGAGCGTCAAGGACGCCGTGAAGAAGACGAAGGAGTCGCTCAAGAAGGAGCGCGCCGGCGCCTAACCCGCCCGGCCCGCACCGGACATCTCGCCCTCGCCCCGGCCGGGCGGCGGGGCCGCGGCGACCGGGCCCGCGCGCTTGCCGGCGATGACGCCGCCGCGGACCTGGTTCCAGCCGAGCGTCAGCATCGCCGCGCACGACAGGCCGAGGACGCCCGCGAGCGCCACCACCGTCTCCGGCCCGAGCACCTGCGCCGCCGCGCCGCCGACCAGGATGCCGACGCCCTGGCCGGCGAGGATGCCCGACTGGGCGAGCCCGAACGCCTGCCCGCGCCCCGACGCGGGGACCGCGGCCACGAACGCGGTGTTCGCCACCAGCTGGTAGGCGCTGCCGACGCCCGACAGCGCCCACAGCCCGACCACCCACCACAGCGGCGGGTGGACGCCGGCGCCGACCAGCGGCAGGCAGGCCAGCATCGACATCCATCCCATCGCGTGCAGCCGGTTCGCCGGGCGGACGAACCGGCTGAACAGCAGCGAGCCGACCACCATCCCGGTCGGCATCGCCGCGAGCAGCAGCCCGGCGGTCACCGCGCCGCCGCCGAACGTCGCCGCGTACGGGACGGCCAGCCCCTCGGGGATCACGTAGAACGCGCACAGCCACGCGAACAGCACCAGCGACCGCAGCACCGGGTCGCCGAACACGAGGCGGGCGCCGTCCCGCGTCCCGCGCAGCAAGCGCAGCGACTCGCGCTCCCCGCGGCGCGGGGCGGCCCGCCGCCGCAGCCCGCCGATCAGGATGACGGCGGACGCGCCGAACGTCAGCGCGTCCAGGGCGAGGGTCTCGTACGTCCCGACGATCGCGACGACCGCGCCGCCCGCCAGGAAGCCGAGCACCTGCGTGACCTGGTGGGTGATGTTGGCGATCGCCGAGCCCGCCACATATCTGTCGCCCTCCAGGACGTCCGGCATGACTGCGGCGCGCGCGGCGGAGAACGGCGTCCCCAGCAGGACGACGAGGAACACCAGCGCCGACAGCACCCCGACCGGCATCACCACCAGCGCCATCACCGCGACGAGCGCGGCCCGCAGCACGTCGCAGACGACCATCACCGTGCGGCGCGGGAACAGGTCGGCCAGCCCGGACAGCACGGGCCCGCCGAGGATCGGCGGCAGGTAGGTCAGCGCGTAGATCAGCGCCGTGAGCAGCGTCGACCGCGTGTGGTCGTACACGAGCACGGCCAGCGCGACCTGCGCCAGCTGGTCCCCGATGTACGACAGCGCCTGCGCCAGCCAGAGGGCACGGAACTCCCCGACCGCGAACACCTCGCGGTAGGTCGCCTGCTCCTCCGGCGGACGACGATGCCGGCCGGTCTGCCTTCCCGCCACGCACGCTCCAGTTCAGCCCGCCCGGTACGGGCGCCCTCCCCTATTAACTCACGCTGCGTGGCAGTTACGTGACCTACAGTGCACAATTCTTTGCGTCAGTATCCGAGTTCGTGCAACTTCCCGTCGTCGATCCCGAAGTGGTGGGCGATCTCGTGCACCACCGTTATCCGGACTTCTTCCACTACGTGCTCTCGTGTGTCGCAAATCCGGAGAATCTCGTTGCGGTAGATCGAAATGTGATCGGGCAGGACGCCTCCGTACCAGTCGCCCCGCTCGGTGAGGGGTACCCCTTGGTACAGGCCGAGCAGGCCGCGCTCGGGCGCGTCGTCCTCCACGACGATGACGACGTTGCGCATGTGGGCGGTCAACTCGGGTGGGATGGTGTCGAGGGCCTCGGCCACGAGGTCCTCGAACTCATCGCGCGACAACTCCATCACGCCATCGATTCTGCTCGATAGAAGGGGAACACGTGCCCAAGGTCCGCGCCGCGTTGACCAAGGCCATCGCAGCACTCCGCGCGTTCGGCGCCGTCACCGCCGACCGCGTCCACCGGTTCGGCTCCCCCGTCGCCCGGCGCGTCTCACCGTTCCTGGCACACCGCTGGACGCGCCTCGGACTCGTCATCGTCATCGGCCTGGCCGGCGGCTACCTCGGCCTCATCGCCGGCGGCCGCTACGTCACCCCGGTCGGCCCCACCGACGTCCAGCTCACCCTCCAGCCGTCCCTGCACGGCGGGACGACCCTGAAGCTGCCTCCCCTCGGCTCCCTGCGCCTCGACACCCACGAGGGCCCGGTCACCCTGGAGGCCCGGCTCACCGACCTGCGCCCCGACCAGGCCAAGAAGCTCATCGAGGACGACACCGAGATCGACCGCCTCACCGACCGGATCGCCGGCCAGATCCGGCACGGCCTCATCGAGCTGCTCGTGCGCGCCGTCCTGATCGCGCTCGCCGCGAGCTTCGCCGCGTCCCTCATCCTCTTCCGCTCCTGGCGCCGCGCCCTCCTCGGCCTCGGCTCCGCCGCCGCCGGCCTCGTGGCCGTCACCCTGCTGACCTGGGCGACGTTCAACCCCCAGTCCATCGCCGAACCCCGCTACACCGGCCTGCTCGCCAACGCCCCCCAGATCGTCGGCGACGCCCGCAGCATCGTCGAGCGCTTCTCCGCCTACCGCGCCCAGCTCGCCCGCCTCGTCGGCAACGTCTCCGAGCTCTACACCACCACCTCGACCCTGCCGACCTACGAGCCGGACCCGTCCACCATCCGCGTCCTGGACGTCTCCGACATCCACCTGAACCCCGCCGCGTGGAACGTCATCAAGTCCGTCTCCACCCAGTTCAAGGTCGACCTCATCATCGACAGCGGCGACCTCATGGACCACGGCAGCAAACCGGAGGACAAGTTCGCCGACGCCATCTCCGACCTGAAGGTCCCCTACGTCTACGTCCGCGGCAACCACGACTCCAAGGAGACCCAGAAGGCCGTCGGCCGGGAGAAGAACGCCATCGTCCTGGACGACGACACCCGCGAGGTCAAGGGCCTGCGCATCTACGGCGTCGGGGACCCCCGCTTCACCCCCGACAAGAGCACCCGCGACGACTTCGTCGGCGCCGACCAGCTCCGCGCCGAGGGCCTCCGCTACGCCTCCAAGCTCCGCGCCTCCGGCACCACCCCCGACATCGTCGTCACCCACGACCCCACCGAGGGCGAGGCGTTCTCCGGCATCACGCCCCTGATCCTCGCGGGCCACACCCACTCCCGGTCCACCAAGCTCCTCCCCACCGGTACCCGCCTCTTCATCCAGGGCTCCACCGGCGGCGCCGGCCTCCGCGGCCTCGAACACGAGGAGCCCACCCCGATCGAGCTGTCCGTCCTCTACTTCAGCCGCGCCACCCACCGCCTCCAGGGCTGGGACGACCTGCGCCTCGGCGGCCTCGGCCTGACCTCCGCCCAGATCGAACGACACCTGGAACCCGACCCCGACCGCACCATCAACCCGACGCCCCCGGCCTCCTCCCCACCCGCCTCCCCGACCTCCCCGTTCCCGTCCGAGTTCCCCTCGGACTGGCCGTCCCGCAGCCCGTCCCCCACCGAGAGCGCCCCCGGCGCCCGACTCCCGTCCCCCACCCGCACCGGGTAACCGTTTGCACGCCGCCCCGCCACGTCCTCTAGACTGACGAGGTCGAGTGGCGACCGCACCCGCCACCACCCGGGCCCCCTTCGTCTAGCGGCCTAGGACGCCGCCCTTTCAAGGCGGTAGCGCCGGTTCGAATCCGGTAGGGGGTACCAACGGAACCGGCTCGACCGGAACCGATCACCGCGTTTGCGGCGTCGCGCTGCATATCGACGATTTCGGATGTGATCGTCACCTCGCAGTCCACGAGGCTTTTCTCCCGGTCGTGGTGCATCTTCAACCCGAAGACATCCAGCAGCCGCCGCAGCGTCGGCTCAGGGAGTAGTTCCAGGTCGACCGGTCCGGTCGGCAGCAGATCCAGCAGTTCGGGTGCCGGGCGGAGGGGCGCCGTCTCCTGGAGTTCCCGGAGCCTGGCCTGTTCTGCCTTCAGATCCGCGGCGATCTCGGCGGCGCGCTCGTTGACACGTTGAACGAGTGCCGGGGTCGGCTCTTCCAGGTTCTCCAGTGGATCGAGTATGCGCGCTTGCCTCCGCGCCAGGTCCTTGATCTTGGCTTTGGCCGTCGCGACCTGCCTCTGGTGCTCGTGTAGGTGCTCGCCGTCCATGTGGGCGAGAAGCGCCCGCAGGCGTTCGCGGCGGTGGGCACCGAAGATCTCGCGGTTGAAGAACTCGTTCAGCCCCTCCAGCAGAGGCTTTTCCCGCACCCGGATCACGGCGGGATGCCCGTCGGGCAGGTAGGCGCGCTTCGGGCTGCACACGTAGTAGGTGTGGCCGGAGTCCTGCTTGCCGAACATCCGCCGCCCGCACAGCCCGCAGGTCATGTAGGACCTAAGCACGAAGACCCGCCGAGGCTTTTTGGGCCTGCTCGGGCCACCTGAGCGACTCCGGGACCGTGCGTTGTCGCGAGCGACCCGTTGCGCCGCGGTGAAGACCTCGATCGTCACCAGGCCAGGGTGAGTGGGCTCACCGGACCACACCCACGCCTCGGGCGGGTTACTCCTCCCGCCCGCCGACGAGGTCGCTTTCCGATTCCACACCATGTAGCCGGTGTACTTGGGGTTGCACAAGACGTCGCGGACCGAGGAGTAGGTCCACCTGCCCACACTCCGGGACTTGGCCATGGCGACTGGTGCCGGATTCCGCTCCAGGTCGACGTTGAGACGGTCGGCGATCTCCTGATACCCCAGGCGTTCACCTATCCGCATCTCGAAGATCGCCTGGACGACCGGGCCCCGCACTTCGTCTGGGACCAGCACGTGCTTGGTGGCTCCCTGCTCTCGGCGCGCGGCCACCGGGTGGGGGACCTTCTTGGCCGCGTACCCGTACGGCGGACGGCCGACGTTGAAGCCTTGCTGGGTGTGGATCTCGAAGCCGCCCCAGGACTTCTCCAGCATCTCCAGGACGTACCACTCGGCCACGCCCTGCTTCACCCGCCGCGTAAGTACCTGAGATGAGCGTTTCCCATTGAGGTTGATCGGCTCGTCAGAAGCCCACAGCGGGATGCCGAGGCGTTCGAGATGATTCTCGATCTGGGTTCCGACGTAGGTGCGGCGCGCGATCCGGTCGACGGACTCGCAGATCACCACATCGAACCGTCGGTCGGATTGGGCAGCCTCCAGCAGCAGGTCCTGGATGCCACCGTCCCGCGGAATCGGGATGTTGAACCGCTCGTGTCCGCGCCCGAATCCACGCGTGTCGAGATCCTTGCGTCCGGACTCGATGTCGTAGAAGTGCGCGACGATGACGGCCTGTCCCGGTAGCGCGGTGTGCAGCGCGGTCTGGCTGTTGGCGAGTTGGCGCGGGAGCGACAGGGTCGGATCCTGCTTATCCTCGGTCGAGGTCCGTCCCGCGAAGGCCACCCGTAGTGGCCCGTCCAGCCGAAACCCGCCGCCGGGACCGGTCAGTCCTGCGGATCGGCTGCTCTGGGTCCCTCTGGTGAACACCTCGAGTGGGATCGGGCTGCGTGATTCGCCCACCAAGTCAACACCTCTCTGATTGCGCCTGCCTGTGCCCGAGCCAGCTCACCCTCGAACGACGGGTCCGCAAGGTTCAACCGCCAGGTCAGCCGCGGCTGCTCGGCACTTGCCTGTGTCTGCTTCTCCGACTCGCTCACCGGTCCGCCATCCACCGGGGAGCGGGGATGTGGTGGCCCGTGTGCGGCCAGGCCAGACATGACGGCACACCTCTGGGCTCAAGAACAAGGCTGCAGACACGGCGACCGTTACAGCACTCACCACGGCGGCGATCGAGGTCGTCACCCTTGCTCTTTCCGTGGAGATGAAGACTGGTCTGCGGGTGGACAGGCGGCACAGTGACAGGCGGGGTGATGTGCTGAGACCGTCCCGCCGGACTGGTCAGGTGCCAGGCGTCGCCGCATCGGTAAGCGCGTAGCCGGATGCCGGGGGCCGCGATGCGGGCGGCCCGCCGGGCCGTGCGGCGGGTGGTGTAGCGAGCACGCCCACAGCGCCCGCACAGACCAATCTGGAGAATGGCCAGCATCTCCAGCACCCGGTTACGCCTTCCCTGCCTACTGCGTCGGTTCTTGGTCAACGGCTCGCCTCCGGCAGGTCGGTCGAGGGCTGGAAGACCAAGAGATCCTCATGAGCGGTGGCACAAGCGGGAATGCCTCGGTCGCGGGCACGGCGGGTTTCGAGCATCTGAAAGAAGGAGGCCCGGTTGACCAGTCGGCCGTCCCGCAAGCCCGCTAGGAGAGCGGCGTACCGGCCGGTCAGCGCCAGGCCGTGGTGGCGCGCGGTCTCGATGACCTGGCCCGGTAGATCGATCAGCTCGCCCTTGGCCCGGATGGGACGGACGGTGACGGCGATCACACCGCCAGGTCTCAGCAAGGTGGCGCTGCCGACGAGGATCTGGCCAAAGCCGCCCAAGAGGCCGGGCAGGGGCAGGTATGCGAGGTTGCCGCGGTCGGTGGAGTAGCGGTGGTGGCGTTTGAGAATTCTGCCGCCGCCGTTGTCACGTCCGGAGCTGATGTGTCCGTGGGTGTGGGAGCCGTAGGGCGGTGAGGTGAGCACCAGCGCTGCTTTGCCGTGCAGGTTCCGGTAGATGGTGGCGATGTTGCGGGCGTCGCCGCAGGCGAGTTGGGGTGTGCCGATGGCGCCTTGGGTGTGCGCGTGGCGCAGGTTGTTCAGGGTGAGGTGGACGAAGTCGGGCTCGTACTCCACGCCGGCGGCGTCGCGGCCGAGGTGAATGGCCTCGACGAGGGTCGTGCCGATGCCGCACATCGGGTCGATGACCAGGTCACCGGAACGAGTGAAGGCGCCGATGACGGTGGCGGCGATGGCGGGCAGCATTTTGCCGGGGTGGCGCATCGACTCGGGTGTGTAGCGGCCGTGGCGCTGCAGCCGGGACGGGCGCTGCCCGGTCGCGAGGACCGACGGCAACGCCTTGGTGCGGGAGAGGTGTTCGTGGTTCATCGGGTCCTCCCGTTGTGCGGGCTGTCGGTGCCGGGTGAACTCTGTGCAACAACCCGCAGGTTCCTGTCTGTGTGGCTCTGTGCGGCCGTCTGCTTGTGGAGCTGGGGCTGGTGTTTCGCGGTCTCGGGCTGTGCGATCATGGCCTGCTGATGGATCTTCAGGGTTTCTGAAGACATTTCGTTGGCTCCGATCGAGCTGTGGCTTGTGTGAAGGTGTGGTGGCTCGGGTTGGGTCTGGCGGCGGTCCGGGATCTTCGGGATGTGCGTGCGCCTGCCGGGCCCGAGGAGGTCGCGGCGTTCGAGACCGATGTACTGGCCGGGTTCGTGCTCGCCCGGGCGTCTGCGGGGCTCGCCGACAGCACGGTCAGCGGTGATGTCGGTCATCTGGACCAGGTCCGGGCTTGGCTCGGCCGCCCGTTGTGGGAGATGCAGCCCGCCGACGCCGATCTGTATTTCGGTCGTGTGCTGCGGAAGGCGGCGAAGGGCACCCGGCTGGCGCGAGCGCAGGCGCTCAAGACCTACTTCCTGTTCCTGGAACTGCGGCACCAGGCCGAGATCCACCAGCTGACCGGGCATGTGGTGGCGTGCCCGATCGATGAGATGAACCGGCCGCGCGGCGGACGCGGGGCGGCGCTGCGGATCCCCCCATCGACCGCCCAGATCGACCGGCTGTTCACCGGATGGCGGGCCGATCTGGCGACCTGCCGCAAGTTCGCGCCGGCCGCCCGCAACTACGCCGCCGCCAAGTTGATGGCCGACGTCGGGCTGCGTATCAACGAGGTCCGCACCCTGGACCTGGCCGACGTGAAGTGGGGGCTGGGCCGGTTCGGCAAGCTCCATGTCCGGCATGGCAAGGGCGCGCGGGGTTCGGGTCCGCGTGAGCGGATGGTGCCGCTGATCAACGGTGCGGACCGCACGTTGCGGTGGTTCGTGCAGGACGTGTGGGGCCATTTCGACGACGACCACACCCGGCACGGCGCACCGCTGTTCCCCTCCGAACGCCGCAACGCCGACGGCTCCAGCGGCCGGATCGGAGACGACCGGCTCCGCGCCGCGCTCGCCGAGGCCACCACCCGGCACCTGCCGGACTGGACGGCGAAGCTGACCCCGCACGTGCTGCGGCATTTCTGCGCGAGCCAGCTGTATTCGGGCGGGATGGACCTGGTCGCGATCCAGGAAACCCTCGGACACGCCTGGATCGCCACCACGATGCACTACGTGCACGTCCACCGAACCCACGTCGAAGACGCCTGGATCGCCGGCCAGGAACGTGCCGCCGCTCGGCTGAAGGGATTGTGAACCGTGAGATGGAACCTGCGCCTGGCCGCGGCGAACCGCGGCATCTGGAAGGCCTCGGAGCTGCAGCGCAGCCTGGCCGAGCACGGTCTTGTCATCTCGGCCGGCAAGATGTCGGGGCTGTGGTCCGGGCAGCCGGTCTCGGTCAAGCTCGCCGACCTCGACGTCATCTGCAAAGTCCTGGACTGCCAGATCGGCGAGCTGCTGATCCCCGAACCAGAGAAGGTCGACACCCTGCCCCAGGCCCAGGAACCGGCCGCCGCCGCGGGCTCGTCCGGCCCGACAGTGCTGCCTCGCCGTCGTGACGGCCGTTCGCTTCCGCCCACCTGACCGGTGAGCCGAACACCCAAGTGGCCGGCGGCCAGCTGTCTGGCCTGTGACGCCTGGGGCGGCATGGCCCACCGCGGGCTCTGCCCGCCCTGCTACGGCTTCCAGGCGCGCAACCCCGGCACCGGCCCCTGCGCCGCCTGCGGCCGCGACCGGCATCTGAAGAAGGACCACTGCCGGTCCTGCTGGGTCCAGGCCGGCCTCGACCGGCCCCCGCCCAAGGCCCCCCGACACCGGATGCTGCTGCCCTACGTCCGGCAGGTCCGCCACCACCAACTGCTCCTCGCCGGAACCGGCGGCGTGCGCGACACCGTCCCCAAACGGCCCCGCCGTCACGGTGTCGGCAGCGGCGCCCCCGGCCTGGCCGCCAAACCGCCCCCGCCACCGGCTTCGGAGCCCCGGCCCTCCTGGCTGCAGCTTGCGCTGCCCGGCCTGCCGCCCGGATACCGGCACGGCCGCCTCAACCTGCGCAGCGACCCGCTCCCAGACAACCCCTGGCTGGCCTGGGGCCTGCACGTCGCGCACCAGCTGGCCGAACTCCACGGCTGGAGCGGCAACGTCGCCCGCGCGGTGAACCGCTCCCTGGCCACGCTGCTGACCGACTACACCGGAGCCGACCCCTTGCGCGCCTCGGTGATCTGGCCCCTCCTTCGCCAGCGGGCCACCACCGCGCCGACCCGCACCCTGCACGTGCTGACGACCATGGGCATTCTGGTCGAAGACCGCCCCACCACCTTCGACCGCTGGCTCGCCCGCAAACTCCACGGTCTGGCCCCGGCCTTCGCCGAACCCGCCGCCCACTGGGCGCGGACCCTGCATGACGGCGGACCCCGCTCCCTGCCCCGAAACGACGTCACCGCCCGCAACTACCTCGCCGCGGTCCTGCCCGCCCTGCAGCACTGGGCCACCCGCTATGACCACCCGCGCGAAGTCACCCGCGATGACGTGCTCGACCACGCCGCGACCCTGCAAGGCCGGCAGCGTCAGTACGCACTCACCACCCTTCGCTCCCTGTTCGCCTGGGCCAAGAAGAACAACCTCGTCTTCGGTGACCCCGCCGCCCGCGTCAAGGTCGGCCGGCTCGAACACGGGGTCTTCCAACCCCTGGAACCCGAGGACATCGACCAGACGATCACCGCCGCGACCACGCCCCAGGCGCGCCTCTACATCGCACTGGCCGCAGTGCACGCCGCCCGCCACAGCCAGATCCGCGCCCTCACACTCGACGACGTCGACCTGCCCAACCGACGGCTCACCATCGACCGGCGCACCCGCCCCCTGGACGACCTGACCCACCGCCTCCTCACCGACTGGCTCACCCACCGCCGCACGACCTGGCCGGGCACCGCCAACCCCCACCTGATGATCAGCGCCATCAGCGCCAACGGCACCGCCCCCGTCAGCCACGCCTGGCTCAACCGGATCCTGCGCGGCCTGCCCGCCACCCTCGAAGCCCTGCGCATCGACCGGCAGCTCGACGAAGCCCTCACCAACGGCGCCGACCCACTGCACCTCGCGGTCGTTTTCGGCCTGAACGCCACAACCGCCATCCGCTACGCCGACTCCGCCCGGCAACTCCTGCGACGCCCTCACGAACACGCCCCCCCGTCTTCACCACGAACCTGAGGGTCCTCAGGCGGAAAACCCCGCCACCCACCCTCGGGTTCATCGCGAGAACCCTTCGGTTTTCCTGAACCCGCGGGCATCTTGGGTTTGCTGAACAGGGACACCGTGGCGTGGACCCCGACCGTGGGCGGATGGGCGCTGGAGCGGGTGTCGCGCAGGTGCGCGAGGTCAGTGGGGCCGGCCTGCACGACCAGTGCGTCGCCCTCGATTGGGACGCGCAGCGCGATGACGTGCTGGACGTAGCGGAACCCGAGACTCTGGGCGTGACGGATGATGCGCGGTGCGGGGTCGATGAGGCGTCCGGCCTGGTGACGGGCCGTGGTGATGACCGCCAGGACGCCGCCGGGGGCCAGCACCCGCCATGCCGATGCGATGAACAACCCGAGTTGTTCGCTGGAGAGCATCCACAGGTCGGCCCGGCATGCCGGGCAGCCCGTGGCTGCGCCGCGCCTGGTGTTGTGCCCGCCGGTCTCGTAGGGCGGCGGGGCGCCTATGACCAGGGAGACCTGTCCGAGGTGGTCCGCCAAGCCTTTGGCCATCTGGTCGGGCCGGACGGGACGCATCTGCACTCGCGTCAGGTGCCGCTGGTCCAGGGTGGCGCGGAGCCGGGTGCCGATGTGCTGGGCGAGTGGGAAGTGCGGGACCAGCGCGATGGCGCGGCGGTCGAGTTCGGCGGCGGCGACCAGGGTGGCTTCACTGGTGGTGAAGCCTTCGGCGACCAGTGCCCCGTCGCTGGTGCAGGTACTGATCAGGTGCTGAGCCAGTTCCCGCCCGACGGTCTGGCGGTGCTGAACGCAGACTGCGGTACCGGACTTGTCTCGGTTCGAGCGGGCGCCCGGTCCGGGAGACCTTTCTACGCTGCGAGGGTCCGAGCACAGCCAGACGGTCAGCGGGACCATGCGGCGCTGACCGGCGGGCGGGTTGTTGCTGCTGGGTGGGTGGTGCGGGCTGGACGGCGTGTGGTTCATGTACTGGGTGACCCGAGACGGCCACCCGATCCCCGTGCACTGATAAAGCACCGCCGCAGGGCCCGGTTTTCACGATCGGCCGCGTCATGATCTGGTCAAGGACAGCCGAGCGGCCCGTGACTGGGCGCTCATCCCCATGCGGACGGCTTGAGAAGCCGTAAACGCTTATCGGCTCGGGGCTCGCTACGGCTCACGGTGGGGTGACTCGTCCACTGGATTACCCAAGTCTTGGTCAAGGATGCCGCGGAGACGGTGAATCGGGGCCTGTTCGGCGGTGCTTCATGGGTGCCAGTCGAGATCGCCGGTGAACGGTGCGGCCCTTGAGCGGACGGCCAGAAACCCGGTCCCCGCCGCAATCATCCGTCTCGCATGTCCCGTCAGGAGGACACCCGCAGCCCGAGGGCCGCGCCGTTTCCCCGCTGATCGCACGGCTGGCAGCCGATTTCCGTCGATCACATTCCGGAGACGCTGCCATGCGCACCCGCACACACTCACACCGAATCGTCCATCAACTCGCCTCAAAGTGGCCTGCCCGAAACCCCAGTGGAAGCAGCCGCCTTGTGCGGCCCGGCACCACCTCATCTGCGCCCGTTCCATCCGCAGGTCGCCGTGTAACGCTGCGCCGACGGCCGTCGCGGCGGCGGCTGGTGGCGGAGTCGGTAGTGTGGACGGTCGGGTGTGTGATGACCGCGCTGCTGGTCCCCGGTGTCGCCGAAGCCAGCACCAACCTCGCCGCGGCCGCCTCGCTGGATGAGGTGATCAACAACCTGCGGGATGTGATCGTGGGGTTGTTGGTGGGGTTGGCGACGTTGTTCGCCACGATCGGCGGGGTCCGCTACATGCTGGCCGGCGGTGACCCCGGTGAGGTCGAGGCGGCCAAGAAGACCCTCCGGTACGCCGCTATCGGGTACTCGGTCGCGGTGCTGGCGCCGCTGCTGGTCAAGATCCTCCAGGGCATCGTCGGCGCACCGTGACCGCCCCGACGTGCCCGCCCGCTCGTCCGCGTAGGTCCGTGGCGTCCGCCATCGCGGTGGCGCTGCTGGTCATGTTGACGGCGAGCATGGTGCTGGGTGCGGTGGCCGGACCGGTCTGGAGTGCAGCCGATCCCGCACCCCAGCCAGCGATGACTCCGTCACCCCAGGCGCCCGCTACTACGCCGCCGCCGTCTTCGCCGCAACCATCCGCTCCGGTTGAGTCTCCGCTCCCGTCGCAACCTGGTGAACCGGCCCGGTCACCGGCCCCGGGCTCTTCACCGGCTCCAGCGACACCGGGCGAGCAAACTCCGGGCGATGGCGGCGCGGAGGGCGCGGGGTGCGGGTTCATGGACATGGGCTGCTTGGCCAAGCAGGCGGTGAACGGCTGGTTCGCGGACCTGGTGACCAGCGCCGCCGAGCCGGTCTGCGACCTGCTGGCGCAGACCGTGCTGGGCACCCCGCCGCTGGACTCGCCCGGCATGGTGCGCGCCAAGGACCTGTGGGGTGTGTCGCAAACCATCGCCAACACCTGCTACGTGCTGATCATCACTGCGGGTGGTGTGCTGCTGATCGCCGGGCACTCGCTCCCGGGCAGTGAGCTGACGCCGGGGCAGTTGGTAGCGCGGCTGGTGGGTGCGTTCGCGGGCTCCAACCTGAGCCTCATCCTGATCGGGTACGCGATCACCTTCGCCAACGGCCTGTCGGGGGCGTTTCTCAGCGCCGGGGCCGAGGCGATGGAACCGAGCCGGGTCGCCGAGGCGATCACCGCTTACTTGGCCGCGAGCCTGGTGCCCAATCAGCCGTTCACGATCTTCATCGGGCTGGGTGTGGTGGTGCTGGCGTTGTGCTTGGCGTTCATCTACATCATCCGGGTCGCTTTGACCATGGTGCTGATCGCCGCGGCACCCGTGGCGCTGATGTTCCACGCCTTGCCGATCACCGACGGGCTGGCCCGGTTGTGGTGGCGCAGCATCACCGGTGTTCTGGCGATCGGGGTGTGCCAGTCCCTGATCCTGGCGACCGCGTTCCGGCTGCTGTTCTCCGATGTCGACGGGCAGCCCGGCGACTCGGGCGGCGGGTTTCCCGGGATCGCCTCGGGGGCTGGGATTGATCTGCTGCTGGCGCTGTGCCTGCTGTGGATCATGGTCCGTGTCCCGTCGTGGGTGGCCCGCACCATCTGGCGCGCCGCTCAGCCCAGCGCGCTGACCGGAATGGTCAAAAGCCTCATCCTCTATCGCGGTCTGGGTGCCCTGACGCGCCGCCGCGTCCCCACCGGCAAGTCCTGGACCCCCTCACCTCCGCCGTCTTCGTTCGCGTCTCCACGGCCACCTCGGCAGTACTTCCGGCCGGTGCCGACGATGCCCGGCCTGCCACGCCCGGCCCTCGCAGCCCCTGGAACACCGTCCGTGGCGCTGGGGTCGCCCGGTCCGTCTGATCCGCCGCTCGCGCTGCCCGCTGGTGCGATCCCGATGCCTCCTGGAGCGTTCCCGATGCCCCCAGGCCAGCCACCCGAACCCCACCGCGACCACCAAACCGGCCGCCGCCCGAGGCAGCTCACATTGCCGATCTCGGCGGCACCCGGCCCCGCCGGCAAGACCACCGCGCGGCGGCCGACGCAGCTGGCGTTGCCGATCCCGGTGACCCGCTCGCCGCGGTCACCCGCACCCGGCGGCGCTGCGGCGGCGGGTGGGCGGCCGCGGGTGCGGTCGGGGCAGCTGATGCTGCCCGGCATGCCCAGACGTCCCGTCCCGCGACGGCAGCTGACCTTGTGGATCGACCCACCCAAATCCAGGAGGCGCCGATGAGCCCCCGCCACCAGCACACCGAGGCGCCGATGAGCGTGAAGATCCCCGCCGACGTCGACCAGCCGGACAAGATCCTGTACGGCCTCACCGCCCGGCAACTGGCGATCCTGGCCGGCACCGCCGCCCTCTGCTTGTGGCTCTTGCTCACCCTCGGGCCGCTGGTGCCGATCCCGGTCCTGGTCGCGGTGCTGGTGCCGGTCGTGGCGGCCGGGGTCGTGCTGGCGGTCGCACGCCACGACGGCATGAACCTCGACCGCTCCGCCCTGGCCGCCCTGCGCCACCTACGACGAACGAAAGAACGGGTCACGGCTGCCGGGCCGGTGCATCCGCCACCGGCCTGGTGCCGGATGCGCGGACGGCTCCCCGAACCGCTGCGGCTGCCCGTCCGCGCCGTCCGCCAGGACGGGGTCCTGGAGCTGGCTTCGGGCGGTGTCGCCGTCATCGTCCGCGCCGGCACCCTCACCTTCGGATTGCGAACACCGGGTGAGCAGGCCGGGCTGGTGGCGGTGTTCGGCCGCTGGCTCAACTCCCTGGACACCCCCGTCCAACTCCTGGTCCAAGCCCGCCCGGTCGACCTGACCGGACTGGCCGACCACATCACCCAGCACGCCCCCGCACTACCCGACCCCGCGCTGGAGCAAGCCGCGTCCGAGCATGCCGCGTTTCTGGCCGATCTCGGCGCCGAGCACGACCTGCTCATCCGGCAGGTCCTCATCGTCATCACCGGGCACGTCCCCTCCTCGCCCCCGGCACCCGCCCTGCCATGGCGGCAGCGCAAACGCCACCGAGTGGGCCGCGACACCGCGGCTGCGGTCGCCCTACGCCGAGCCGCCGAGGCCGAGCAGGCCCTGGCCGCGCTCGCCATACCCGCCGAGGTCCTGGACGCCGCGAGCGCCACCGCCGTCATGACCGACTCTCTATCCCCAGGCGAACCCCGCCTTGTGGATAACGCGGCACCCGATGACGTGATCACTCACCGGCAGGAGGACTGAATGCGGCTTTCGCTTGGTGCGCTTTCGCGCACCCTCGGCCTGACCGCCCAGCCCGGCGCTCCCGGCGACGAACTCGCAGAAGACAGTCATGAAGGCGGCCTGGCCGACCTGGGGCTCGGGCCGTCGGCGCTGCGCGTCAGCGCCCGGTCGCTGGAGTTGCCCGGCGGGGTGTGCGCATCGTTCGCGGTGACCGGGTACCCGCGGGAGGTCGGCGCGGGCTGGCTGGAAGCGCTGCTCACCTACCCCGGCCGCCTCGACGTCTCCGTTCACATCGACCCGATCCCGCCGCTGGTTGCCGCGCAGCGGCTCCGCCGCCAGCTCGCCCGGCTGGAGTCGGCCTCGCGCGCCGACGCGCAGCGGGGGCGGCTGGCCGACTTCGCCGCCGAGGCCGCAGCCGACGACGCCGCTGAACTCGCCGCCTCGCTGGCCCGCGGGCACGGCCGCCTGTTCCGCGTCGGCCTGTACCTGACCGTCCATGCCCCGGACTCGGGTGTGTTGGAGGGTGAGGTGCAGCGGGTGCGGGCGCTGGCCGCCTCGCTGCTGCTGGACGCCCAGCCGACCACGTTCCGCGCCCTGCAAGGCTGGACATCGACTCTGCCGCTGGCAGCCGACTCGATCGGGGCGCGGCGGGTGTTCGACACCGCTGCGCTCGCCGCCGCGTTCCCGTTCACCTCGCCGGACCTGCAGCCGGTGCTGGGTGACACGCCGGTGCTGTACGGGCTGAACGCCTACTCCTCGGGGGTGGTGGTGTGGGACCGGTTCGCCCAGGACAACTACAACTCCGTCACCCTCGCCCGCTCGGGCGCCGGCAAGTCCTACTTCACCAAACTCGAAACCCTCCGGCTGCTCTACCAGGGCGTCCACGTCGCCGTCATCGACCCCGAAGACGAATACCGGCGGTTGTGCGACCACGTCGCCGGAACCCACATCGCGCTCGGCGCACCCGGCGTCTGCTTCAACCCCTTCGACCTACCGGAAGGGCAAGGCGAAGACACCCTCATCCGCCGTGCCCTGTTCCTGCAGACACTCATCAGCGCGATGCTCGACGAGCCGCTCACACCGGCGGCGCGGGCGGTCCTGGACCGCGCGGTGCTGGCCACCTACCGGGTGCGCGGTATCGGCTCCGACCCCCGCACCTGGACGCGTCCCGCCCCCGTCCTGGCCGACCTGGCCACCCAACTCGACACGATCGCGCAAACGGGGGCTCCGGAGGCGAGTACGGCGGCCGATCTGTCGGCGCGGCTGGCGCCGTATGTGACCGGTTCCCACCGTGGCTTGTTCGCCGGACCGACCACCACCCGCCCGACCGGGCACCTGGTGGTTTTCTCGCTGCGCGACCTGCCCGACGAGGTCCGCACCGTCGGAATGCTGCTCGCCCTGGACGCCATCTGGCGCACTGTCGCTAACCCGGCCGACCGGCGCCGCCGCCTGGTCGTGGTCGACGAGGCCTGGACGCTCATGCGCGAAGACGAGGGCGCCCGGTTCCTGTACCGGCTGGCCAAGTCCGCCCGCAAGCACTGGGCCGGACTCGCCGTCGTCACCCAGGACGCCGGCGACCTGCTGTCCACCGACCTCGGGCAGGCGGTGATCGCCAACTCCGCCACCCAGATCCTGCTGCGCCAAGCACCCCAGGCCATCGACCAGATCACCGACGCCTTCGACCTCACCGACGGCGAAAAGACCTTCCTCCTCGCAGCCGACCGCGGCCAAGGACTGCTGTGCGGAACCGGCGCCGGATCAGACCGGGCCGCGTTCTCCGCCGTCGCCAGCCAGCACGAACACCGACTCGTCACCACCGACCCCGCCGAACTCGCCGGCCACGAGCAGCACGCCGTCACTGCAACCTCGGACACGGAGAGCGACCAGCGATGACCCACACGACTGACCTCCAGAACACCATCAGCAGCACGGATCTGGACCAACTCCTGTCGGACCTCGGCCACGCTCCGCACCAGCTGATCGACCTGGCCACCCATCACGGGCCGGTCGCCGCGCTGGGCGTCCTTGGCGCTGCCGCTGCCTGGGCGAGCGCGCGGTGGGTGTTGTGGGACTGGCGCAACAGCCGACTCGAGCCCGGCGCCCGGCTGATCGAGGTCGCGGTGCCACCGAAGGTCGAAGCGGCCTCCGCCGCCGCCTGGTGGGCTCGGCTCATCGGCCTCACGCACCCGCGCTGGAAACGCCTGATCTTCGGGCAGCCGCACCTGGCGTTCGAGTACCACGCCGACCACAACGGAATCCACTTCCACATCTGGGTCCCCGGAACCATCCCGCCTGGAATAGTCGAGAAGACCATCCGGGCGTCCTGGCCCGGCGCCACCCTCACCACCCACCCAGCCACACCACCACTCCCGCTCGACCAGGAGTACCGGGCGGCGGGCGGGCGGCTGGTCCTGGCCCGCCCCGAACACTTCCCGCTCACCAGCGACCACGACACCGACCCCCTGCGCGGACTGCTCGGCACCGCCTCCGGCCTCGCCGAAGGCGAACACCTCGCCGTGCAGATCCTCGCCCGCCCCGCCACCGGACGCCGCCTCACCAAGGCACACCGGGCGGCGTCAGCACTGCGCGGAGGCCGCTCCACCGCACCCCAAAGCTTCCTGTTCGACCTGGTCACCCCCGGCATGTCGGGGCACCACCACCCGAGCGAACTCACCCGCCAGCATCCTGAGCGCGCCGAACAGGTCCGCGCCATCCTCGGCAAAGCCGCCCAGCCGCGCTTTGAGGTCCAGATCCGCTACGGCGTGGCCAGCCGCCACCCCGACCAAGTCACCGCCGGGTGGTTGCGCGCACACGCCCACGAAACCGCCTCGACCTTCGCGCTGTTCACCTCCGGCCACCAATACCTGCGCCGCCGCCGACTCCACCACCCCGTCACCCGGCTGGCCGAGCGGCGCCTGCACCGCGGCTACCTGCTGTCGGTCGCCGAACTCGCCGCAATCGCGCACCTGCCCTACGACCTGGCCGCACCCGGCGTCACCCGCGCCGGTGCCCGCCCCGTCGCGCCCTCACCCGCCATCCCCGTCTCCGGCCCCGGCGTCCGCGTGCTGGGCGACTCCGAAGCCGGCGCACCGCGCCCGGTCGGCCTCACCGTCGCAGGCGCCCGCCAGCACCTGCACGTCCTGGGCCAGACCGGCGTCGGCAAGTCCACCTTCCTGGCCAACCTCATCCTCTCCGACGCCACCGCCGGGCGCGGCGCGCTGGTCATCGACCCCAAAGGCGACCTGGTCGCCGACGTCCTGCAGCGCCTCCCCGGACGCGCCATCGGCCACACCGTCGTGTTCGACCCCGCCGCGCCAGGCCGGCCACCATGCCTCAACGTGCTCGCTGGGCACGATGCGGCCTTTGCGGCCGAGTCGATCGTCACCACGTTCCGCCGCTGCTTCACCTCCGCCTGGGGACCCCGCCTGGACGACCTGCTCCGCTCCGCCTGCCTCACCCTGACCCGCGTCAACGGCACCCGCGCCACCCTCGGCGACATCCCCAAACTCCTCATCGACACCGCCTACCGCGCCCGCGTCACCGCACGCGTCACCGACGAACTCCTCCGCGGGTTCTGGGCCTCCTACGACGAACTCACCCCCGCCGCACGCGCCTCAATGATCAGCCCCGTCATGAACAAACTCCGCGCCGTCCTGCTGCGCCCCTTCATCCGCGACACCCTGTCCGGAGGCGCATCCACCGTCGACCTCGCCGGCACCCTCGCCTCCGGCGGCCTCATCCTCGCCCGCCTGCCCAAGGGCGTGCTCGGAGAAGACGCCGTGCGCCTGTTCGGGTCACTGCTGCTGGCGCAGACCTGGCAGGCCATCACCCCACGCGCCACCCAGACCGAGCATGACCGACCGGACGCGGCCGCCTACATCGACGAAGCCCACAACTTCCTCAACCTGCCCGGCTCCATCAGCGACATCCTCGCCGAAGCCCGCGCCTACCGCTTCAGCCTCACCCTGGCCCACCAGCACCTGTCCCAACTCCCCAAAGACCTCCGCGAAGCCGTCTCCGCCGACGCCCGCAACAAGATCTACTTCGCCGCCTCACCCGAAGACGCCACCGACCTGGCCCGCCACACCGCACCGCTCCTGGCCCCACACGACCTGTCCCACCTGGGCGCCTACCAAGCCGCCGCCCGCCTCATGGACGGCAACACCCCCACCCCGCCCTTCACCTTCCGCACCCGCCCACTACCCGCCTCAATCCCCGGACGGGCAACCGCAATCCGCAGCGCATCACGCGAACGTTTCACAACCCAGCGCACCGCACGCTCGATCCCCGAGGTCGCTCTGCGGGACCTGGAGGCCTCACCGCTCACACCCGCCGAAAGGTCCGATCGGGCAACCACGGTGAACGCCGGTGCCCCACCGCCCGCAGAGGAAGAGCAGCGATGACCCGGCCTCGCACAACCCGCACCCGACTACGCGGAACCCAGAACCGTGCCCCACGAGTCACCCCCGAGCTCCTCGCGGAACTGGCCTACCGGCTCACCGACCGCGATCGGAACCTGCTGGCCTTGCTCTGGGAGCACCGCGTCCTGACCACCGACCAGCTCACCCGACTGTTCTTCCCCACCCCAGAAAGAGCCCGACAGCGTCTCAACCACCTGCACAACCACCACGCCCTTCTACGATTCCGTCCCTGGGCACCCGTCGGCTCCAAGCCATGGCACTGGGTCCTCGGCCCGGTCGGCGCGCATGTCCTGGCCGTCCAGCACGGCCAGAGCCTCGCCGAGTTCGGCTACCGGCAGGACACCGCCACCGCCATCGCCGTCTCACCCCGCCTCGCCCACCAGATCGGCGTGAACGAGTTCTTCGTCTCCCTGCACGCTTACGCCCGGCGTCAAAGGGCCGCTGTGGAGCAGTGGTGGTCGGAGCACCGCTGTGCGGCCTTGTGGGGGGACTTGGCCCGGCCGGACGCCTTCGGCCGCTGGACCGAGCCCCGCGCCGACGGCACCGCGGCCACGCTGGACTTCTTCCTCGAACACGACACCGGCACCGAAACTCTCGCCCGGGTCACCGCCAAACTCGGGGGCTACGCCGACCTCGCCGAAGCCACCGGCACCACCACACCTGTCCTGTTCTGGCTGCCCTCATTCAAACGCGAGGCCAACCTCCGCCGCCTGCTCGGCACACCCGAGATTCCGGTCGCCACCGCCGTACACACGCCCGCCAGCTCATTCGACGGGCCCGCCGGGCCGGTGTGGCAGCCCGCCGGCGCCACCGGCCCTCGGCGCCGCCTCGGCGATCTCGCGCGCCTGTGGGCCACCGTCCGCCAGCACGACGACGCTCAAGCGCACGACTCGGCGGGCTCCTGATGCCGCTGGCCATCGCAGCAGCCGTCGGCGTCCTGGTCCTGATGGCCGTGCTCGTCGCGGTGATCGGCGCGGTCATGCCCGGCTCCGGAGAGGCCGTCTGCCAGCCTGAGCCCGGTAGCTCCGCCGCCGATATCCCGCCTGCGTATCTGACGCTTTACCGCGCAGCGGGAGAAGAGTACGGGATCGGGTGGCACGTCCTGGCGGCGGTCGGGAAGGTCGAGTCCGACCATGGAAGGGGCCCCGGTCCCGGTATCTCCTCGGGCCGCAACCATGCCGGAGCGGCCGGTCCCATGCAGTTCATGCCCGGCACTTGGGCCGTGTTCGGTGTCGACGGCGACCGGGACGGCCGCAGGGATGTTTATGACCCTGCCGATGCGATCCCGGCCGCCGCCCGCTACCTCAAGCACGGCGGCGCACCCGAACGCCTCCGGGCTGCACTGTTCCAGTACAACCACTCTGCCGCCTACGTGGACAAGGTCGTCCGACAAGCGCGCGCCTACGCTCAACGCACAGCTGCTCAGCTCGGCGCGACTCCAGCAGACTGCGTCGGCGCCTTCTCGGCCGTGATGCCTCCCGGTCACGCTGCCGCGAAGGCGATTGCGTTCGCCCGTGCGCAACTCGGCAAACCGTATCTTTGGGGCGCGACGGGGCCGGGTGCGTTCGACTGTTCCGGCTTGACCTATGCCGCCTACCGCGCCGCCGGTCTCAGCATCCCGCGCGTGTCCGGTGCGCAGTGGCGGCACGGCCCCCGCGTCCCCACCGGGCGTGAGCAGCCGGGCGACCTGGTGTTCTTCAACTCCGGTCCTGGCACCTCCACCAGCAATCCCGGGCACGTCGGCCTGGTCATCGGGAGCGGGAAGATGATCGCCGCACCGCACACCGGCACCGTCGTCCAGATTCAGTCCTACCGCCGCTCAACGCTGCTCGGCTTCACCCGCCCAACCGCACACCGCAAAGCAGAGGCACCGGCGAGCGGAGCCGGCCGGTGACCGATCGACTGATCAGAGTGACCACGGCGCTGGCGGTGGTGGCGGTCGCTGCCGTGGCCGCGCTCATCTCCTACGCGCACATGCTCGACCTGGTCCGCTCCCACGGTGAAACCGGCGCGACGGCGCGGCTGGTTCCGTTCACCGTGGACGGCCTGATTTGGGCGGCGTCGATGGTGATCCTGGACGCCAGCCGCCGCAACCGCCCCGTACCGGCGTTGGCCGGGTGGAGCCTGGCTGCGGGCATCTGCGCCACGGTGGGCGCCAACGTGGCGCACGGCGCCGCCCACGGGCCCATCGGCGCTCTCGTCAGCGCCTGGCCCGCCCTGGCGTTGGTCGGCTCGTTCGAGTTGCTGATGACCCTCACCCGCCGCGCGGCACCCCGCCGGGTGAGCGTGCCGGAACCGAAACGCACCAATCTGGAGCAGCCCCATCCGGACGGCGCCAGGCTGGAACAGCCTGTCGAGCAGGCCGTCCTGGCCGAGTACCGCGCGAGTTTGAACGGACCCGGCCGACCGGTTTCTCAGCGGTATCTGGCCGAGAAGTACGGCATAGATCGCCGCAAGGTCAAACAGATCATCATCGGCACCCAGCCCACCGCCCCGTCCTGAAGCAGTGCCCAGGACGGGGCGGGGGAAGGTGCCGGTCTCCCCTTTAGCGGAGGCCGACCTCGGCGGGTGCCCGGTCAGGTCTCGCCCTGGGCTCGGTCGGTGGTGATCCGCCATTGGTAGTGCCAGCGGAGGGTGGCGTTTCCGGGCACGTGGTGACGTTGGACCTTGCCTGCCTGTTCCAGGTACCGCAGTGCCTTGCCGGTGGCGGCCGGGCTGATCGCCGCCGCCACCGTGATCTGGGCGGCGGTCATCGCGGCGCCGGTACTGGTCAGCACGTCCAGGACGGCGCGCTGGGGGACCGTCAGCGTCGAGCCGGTACCGCCCCGGCCGGTGCGGTCCGGGGCCGGGTCGAGGCCGAGCCAGCGGCGCAGGAACTGATCGACAGTCTCACCTTCGCGCCTGCTGCGCTCCAGAAAGGCAGCGACCTCATCATCGATTCTGATCGTGCGGGGCATCGAAACTCCTTGGTCGGTTCACTTCGCCGCAGTCGCGGCAGCGGGGTGCGTTCGGGGATGGTCGCCGTAGGCCAGTGCCTGGTGGTCGGTGCGGAGTTGTTCGTAGCCATGTCCGATGAGCGCGTTACCGAGCGCGTCATACGGTGCGGCGGAGGCGACGACGTCGGCGTGGTCGCCGCAAAGGCCGTCAGCGACCTCATCGCAGGCACCGCAGTCCGACGGGATGTCTCCTCGGGCATCGGCGGCGGTCAGCAGAGCAGAGGCGAGGGCCTGCTCGTCTTGGAGTACGGGGTGGGCCATGGCGACGACTTCACGGGCGACCGCGGTCAGCTCGGTGACCGCCTCCTCGAAGGTCGTTGTTCTCTGAACCGAGTCGACATGGTCGAGGCGCTCCAGGGCCTCACCCAGGAGAGTGATCTGGCCGAGAAGTGACTCGGCGGACGATCGCGAGATCCGGTCGCTGGCCGGACGGCGCCTCATCGGGCGATCCTGTCCGCGTGGACGGTGAACGCGTCCAGGCGGGCGGTGCCGCGGGCGCGCCACAGCGCCTGGACAGGGTCCAGGCCCTCATGGTCGATGCCGGTGACCGGCTCGTCACACCATCTCGCGGAGGCGCGGGTGATGGTGGCGGCAGCAACCTCGGTGGCGGTGTCTTCTGTCTCGTCGAGGGCGACGAGCATCTTCGCCTCTGCCTCACAACGTCGCTGGTGGGCGCCGTCATGGCGGTCACGAATGTAGGACTCCATGCAGTTCACGGTCGGTCTCTCCTTGCCGTGGTTGGGGACTTCCTTGGTCTTGCGGCACCCGATGCTGTCCACCCGCCGGGATGGTCCCGGACCGTCCCGGTAGCGGGCGGCGGGTGCCGCTGTGCCGCCCGGTAGGGGCCGGTAACGGCCCGGTGCGCCCCGTGTGTGGGGCGCACCGGGCGGCGGGCGGTCAGGCGCTGCGTAGGGCGCGGACAGCGGCGGCGCCGATGGCGTCGGCGGCTGCGGCGGGGTCGGCGAGAGTGACCAGGTGGGCGCCGTTCATGGCCCTGGTGCGGTGGGACATCGATAGCCACAGCACGCCGCATCCGGCGGCGGTGAGCCGGTCAAGGCGTTGCTGTCCGTCTTCGCGCTGGTCGTCTTTGAAGATGCCGTCGGAGACGATGACCAGGAGGCGGGCGGCGCCGGGGCGGGTCAGTTCGACGGCGGAGTCGAGGGCGTCGACGGCCTGGACGAAGTTCTCGTAGTTGTCTCGGGCGGCGAACGTGGTCACGGTGTTCGGGGTGTGTCCGGGGTGGACGATGGGGCGGACGCGGGCGCCGAAGATGACGGTTGCCGCTAGGGCATCGGGGATGTGTCCGGCGGCGCGGGCGATGATCCAGGCGGCGGAGGCGACCGGGGCGGCCAGGGCGTTCATGGAGCCGGACACGTCGCAGGCGATGCCGATGCGCAGCGGCGGCGCGGGCACGTGGCGGCGGGTGGTGCGGGTGAACGGTTCGGCGGTCGGGACGGTTCCGGCGGCGCGTTGGGCGTCGGCGGCCAGCGCCCCGCGCATGGACAGCCGTCCGGGCGGGGTGGGTGAGGTGTGGGTGGTGGTGACGCGGTCGCGGTGTGCGGCGGCGCGCAACCGGCGGGCCAGACGGCGGGCGGCGGCCTGCTCACCTGGGTTGGGTGGGCGGGTGCCGGTGGTGCGGGTGGCGCCGCGCCGCGCGGTGGCGGTGCTGCTGGCGCCGAACACGCGGCGTGCGGCGCGGTCGGCCGTGTTCTTGGCGTCTTTCTCTTGCCGCCGCTTCTCGGCCGGGTCGGGGGTGGGTGAGCCGGTGGCGGGTGTGGCGGCGGCATTATGGACGGCGGCCATGGTGGCGCCGAGCGCCTCGGCCAGCGGGGACGGGTCGCCCGAGGCGCCCGGCGTTCCGGGCGGCGGGGGCGGGGCGGGCTGATCGGGGTTGACGCCCAGGATCCGGCACCAGCGCCGCCCCAGGTCCATCATGGTGTCGCCGTCGTCATCGCCGGTGGCGTGCGCGAGGTGCCACATCGCGGCCAGTGCGCTCAACCGGCTGGGTCCGAGGACGTTGAGGACGGCGTGGGCCAGAGGCTTGGTTTCTTCTTTTTCAAGGATTCCGGCGTCGGTGCGAGCCAGGATCAGCGCGGCGGCGCGTCCGGCGTTCCATGGCGTCATCGCCGCGTGCGGTGTCGTGACCGGCGGGGCGGCCGATGGGGTGCTCGGCGCACCGGTCGCAGCGCCACCGGACGGCGCGGGCGCGCCGGTGGGGCCGCTGGTGGCTGCCCCGGTGGGCGGGGTGGTGAAGTCGGCCAGGATGAGGCTGGTGGCGGACGCGCGGAGCCAGCGGCGGTCGACGGGGCGACGGCGGATCTGGGCCGCCTCGATCCGCGATTCTTCTAGTGCGAGGGCGGCGTCGGCTGCGGCGGCGGACGCGCTGTCCGGTACCGCCCAGCGGGTGTGGGTGGCGTGGGCGGCCTCGTGGGTGAGCACGCCCCACATGGCCGGGTAGCGGTCCCGGTCGGCGGGCCATGCCGGGTCACACGTGCCCGGGTCCTGCCGCAGGTGGATGCCGTCCAGCTCGATGGTGGCCAGCGTCGGGACGAAACAACCCGGCGCGCCTCGTCCGAGGCCGGGCGCGCACTGCACGGTGAGGTCTTCGCGGTCGGTCAGGTCGGTGACGGCTTCGGTGAACGCGGCCGACAGCCGCAGCCACGCCCCGCTCAGCCCGGTCACCGGCGCCGGTGGCGCGGGGGCGGCACCAGTTCCGGTGCCGGACGGTGCGGCGGTCGTGGCGACGGGTGCGGGTGCGGGGATGACGTGCGTTGCCATGGGTTCCTCCGGTGAGTAGGGCGCGGTCGTATTCGGGCGGGTGCGGGTGCGGGTTAGACCTGCTGGCCGAGGGCGAGTGGGGCGACGGCGCGTCCGTAGACGGAACTGACGACCTCGGCGACCACGTCGCGGTCTTCTTCGGGGGCGACGCCGAGAAGATTGGCCACCGCCGCCTCGTCACCGAGGACACCGGCGACCTTCTGGAAGTTGATCAATTCGCGCAGTTGCGGGGCCCAGCCGATCTCGCCGGATTCCTGACGGCGCGCCAGGTTGCGCGCGACGCGCACAGCGCGGGGTGCGATGTCCAGGGCGCGGGCCAGGTCGTAGTCGGTCGACACCCGGATTTGCGCGGCGAACCGGGAGGCCAGGGCCTCGGTGAGCACGGCGCCGTGCACACCCGGGTTGTGTCCGGCGACCACGTAGAACCCCTCGGCAGCGGTGATCACCTCGCCTTTGTGCGCCTTGACGATGATCTGCCGCCGCCCGTCCATGGCCGGATACACCACGGCCAGCACCTTGGGCGAGATGAGGGTGGCGTCATCGATGAGCAGGGCGCGGCCCTCGGTCATCGCCGTGACCAGCGGCCCGTAGACGAACTCATAGCCCCCGCCCGGGGCCTGGGTGTACTCGCCCACGAAATCGGCGACGGCGGTGTCACCGTCCCCGGCGACGGTGATCAGGTCCGGGAAGGCGGCCTCGACCAGGGACGTCTTCCCGGTCCCGGGAGGCCCGTACAACATGGCCGGGATGGACGCCTCGCGCAGCTTGCGCAGCGCCGCCACGTCCGGCAGGTCCGCCAACCGGCGCGGGTGATAGGTCTGGCCGTTCGGCCGCACCACCGGCCCACCCGCACCCTTCCCGCCCGTAGCGGCGGCCTTCCCCGACCCGCCCGACGTGGCGGGTGTCGGGGCGGGTACGGCCTTGGTCGGCGCGGCGGCGGGCGCCGGTACGGGTGCGGCGGCGGGTGTGGGTGTCGTGCGGGCGGGTGCCGTGCCGCCGCCTTTGAGGGCCTCGGCGGTGGTCGTGGTGGCCCGGTAGCGGCGCGGCCCGGTGGCCACCAGCTCGGCCTGTCTCCGGTCGACCAGCACGGTCAGCGCGTTACTGACCGCACCGGCCGACCGGCTCAGCTCCCGGGAGATCTCACCTGGGGTGAACGTCGCCCCGGGCCGGTCGGCCAGGATGGCGGCGACCCTGCGGCGCAGTTCCCCTTGGCCCAGGCGACCCGTGGCGGGCGCCGTGGTCGCGGGAGCGGCGGCGGTCGAGGTGGTGGGAACGGTGGTCATGGCGTGGCTCCTTGGTGTGTGGGTGGTTCAGGGCGACGGGGGCGGGCGGTGGCACGGTGGCCCGCCCCCGGGCTGTCGGTGCGGTCGGTGCGGCGCGGTCAGCGGGCTGCGCGGACGGCGTGGCGGGCGGCGGTGAAGCGGCGGGGGCGGTCGCACACCAGCTCGGCCTCACCGGACTCGGTCAGCCGGTCCAGGGCGTTGGACACCGCCCCCGCCGAGTGCCCGATGACCTTGGCGATCTCGTGCGGGGTGAACGCGGCCCCACGGTGCCCGGTCAGGTGCGCGGCGACCTTCGTGCGCATCTCACCTGGAGCCGAGCGCGGCTTGCCCGAGGCGTTGCGCGGGCGCCCGTTCGCGGCCGTACGCACCAGCCGCCGCGCCTTACCCGACCCGCCGTAGACGCCCTCGACCGCCGTCAGCGCCGCCGCACCGTCCCCGGCATCCAGCGCGGTCAACGCCGCCGCGATGGCGTCCTGCAGCCCCGTCAGCGCATCCCGCGCCTCAGCCACCGCAGCCGCATCCAGCCCCGCACCCGGGTCCTCGGCGTCACCGTCCCCGGCGCCGGTGTCGGCACCGGTCGGCTCGGTGCCCGCCGGTTCGGTGGCGTCCGGCGTGTCGGTGGTGGCGGGCGCCTCGTCGGTGTTCGCCTTTTCGGTGTTCGCCTTTTCGGTGTTCGCCTCAGCGGCGGGCGCGTCCTCGGCGGAGGTGTCCGGAGCGTCTTCGACCGTGGCGGGGTGATCGGTGTCGGTGGTGGTGACCGGGTGCCAGGTGTCGGGCTGGCGCTTACCGCCGTCACGTCCGCCGCGCGTGCGGGTGGCGCGTCCGTCGCGCTCCAGGGCGGTCAGCGTGCGCGTGACGGTGGCGCGGCTGACACCGGACGCCTCCGCGATCGCGGTCACGGTGGCGCCCGGGGCGGCCGTCAGCGCGTCCCACACGTCCCCAGCCGCCCCGGACGGGCGCGCCCCGCCCGTGACAGCGGCGGCGCCGTTTCCGGCGTTCTCGGTGCCCGTGACGCCGTTTCCGGTGGGGCCATTCGCGGTGATGTTCTTCGCGGCCATTTCGTCTCCCATTCGATGTGACCGGCGACCGGATTCCCGGCGCCGTTTCCGTTCATCGGCAGGTCGACCATTTCTCGATGCCGCACGACCAGGCAAGCACCTTCGGCCACATTTTTTATCACCTCAACGGCTGAACGACCTAACCAATCCCGCCCACACCCGCTAAACCCACCCGCCGGTAAAGCAGATTTGCGCCAATTCATAACCGGACACCTCATCACGCGAACACCTTTTCCGAGGTCCCATGCATCGAAAGGTGCGGCGGCGTGACCCGTGAACACCTCATGCGAGATGTTTCGCGCCTCTTCTCACCTCATCGACTCACCGGTCACCGCGACCCCACGCCTCGGCTCTGAACGGCACCGCGCTGACCCGGCCGCCGGCGGACTGACCCACCGGCAATTGGCCGGTGATGTAGGGAGGGGTGGTTAACCGACCGGGAGGAGAGGAGTAGAGGCAGGAGGAGAACCAGAACCCACATCGCGAGCTATTACCAGGGGTCGTCCTGGTGACGAGTCGGGCGCGCGAACAGAAGATGCATCAGCGCATCCACCTGCACCGACGTACGCATTTGGGGCTTCTGGTCATAGACAGAAGCCCGAGAAGAACCCCGAAAAGAAGACTGAAGAGAACCCCGAAAAGACACGGCCATCTGTATGCGTCGCACCTGAAGACGGAAACGAAGAAAACGGCGCAAACATGGGCGGGCTCCGTCCGCAACCCGGTAGACGCCGGATCTGCGGACGGAGCCCCGCCCTCGAAGAGGGCTGCTCTACGCTGTCCCCCGAGGGGCCAGCCTGCTACCGACAGGCTGGGCCCTCGCTACGACACCAGTGCCACCTGCTGCTCCGGACCGTCCTGGGTGTGGCGGCGCAGGTCCATGTCGGCCCAGACGGTGAAGCCGTCGTCTGGGCTACCGTGCACCCCCATCGCCAAGGCCAGCTTGGACACCGTGAGCAGGCCATAGCCGCCCACCCGCGGCTCGCACCCCGGCGTCTCCGACCGGATCGTGGGCACGCAGCCCCCGCCCAGGTCGGTGACTGCGATGTAGGCGATCTCAGCCAGCGTGACCTCCAGGCCGAACCAGCCTCGCCCCTCACCCGACCGCGAGTGTCGGACGGCGTTCGTGGACAGTTCAGCCACCACCACCGCCACATCCTCTTCACGCCCGGTGCCCTCGAACAGCGTGGCCGCGAACACCCGCGCCACACGCACCTGATCGGCCCGGCCCGGGTAGACCCGACGCCACCGCATCGGCTCCGAACCCCGGAGCCACTCAGCGGAAGAGCACATCCTGTTCTTCACTTTCCCCGTTCCTTCCTCGGGCGCGTCCAGTGCCGCGACCCGCCCGAACGACGTGATTGACAGCACCCATTAATAGGCATCTCTTACGTCGGGTCAAGTGTCAGATACCCACCGCTGGTCCACGGGCAGGTTCGGTGAACTGGGTCGGACGCTTTAGGGAAGTTGGGCAGCCGGATGGATTTGGAGAACCTTCGCCGCAGCACGTCTGCTCTCTTCAGCTGCATTGAGCAGTTTCGTGTGCAGAGGTTCAGGAATTCTCCCCTGGCCAAGACCGGCAGACTTCACGGCCAAGAAAAGCTGTTCTTGTTGGGATGCGGTGAGCTTCCCCTTGAGGTCGGGACTTCGAAGGAGCTCTTGCGCAACGTAGCCGTCCTCGATATCAGGAATCTCGCTGGCGATCCGGCTGACTATTGGACCGCTGTCGCTACCGGAGAGGCAGATCGCCGTGAGGGCTACGCGGACACGGAAGGTCGTGAGTTCCGGGATCTGTTCGAGCGCCAAGTACTTGTCCACTGCGGCGGTATCTGCAGTGCTCGGCGGACGCCCGGCTGCTCGTCGGCACAACATGGCCAGGCAGGCCGCAACGGCCTCTTCCCATACTTCTGAAGTACTACTTTGCTCGACGCAGGACAGAGCCGATTCCGGTTTTCCGGTGAGCGCCTGGGCGATGATCATGGCCTGTCGGCCGTCCAGAAGTCGACGGCCGACGCCTCGATGCTGCTGCGCGAACGCGACTGCACGCTCCCAGCTGCCGGCTGCGGCCAGGGCGCGGAGACCGTCGGCGAGCATCACGCCCCATAGCCACTGGCACAGGTCGCGGTGCTCGTGCCCAGAGCAAGTCAGGTCCCCGAGCGGGAGGTCCCGTCCGCCGATCCTCGCCGACCCCCTCGTCCGGACGGCCCGATACAGCTCCTTGAGCTGATTGGAGGCGGCTTCTGGATCTCCGGCGCGCATGAGGAGCCGGGAAAGATTGATGAGCGGTTCCAGCGCGTACTTCGCCGTTTGCGCAGTCAGCGGCCGAGCGTCCATGTACAGCTCGTACTGCTGTCGGCACAGGGAAGCCGCGAGGTCGGGCATGCCGCAGTCGCTGGCGATCAGGGCCGCCCGGTTCTGCGCGGCCGCAGCTGCGGCGAGCCCATCAGCGGTATCGGCCGACTGGTTGCTGGTCCGGGCGAGGTCGGTGATCTCTTGGATTCGCTCGGCGAGCGGTCGGCACACCGGCCGCTGACGTGCGACTAGGGGGAACCGTCGCGCGGCCTGGCTTAGGGGCGGTCTCATTGCCAAGTGATGGTGAGGCGCGTGTTCGGACGCTCGAAGACGAACCTGCCCGGCGCCGGCGCGGCGGTGTCCTGCCCCACAGTTCCCGGTTCGATCTCGAACTCGACGGGCCGAGATCGGTAGCTCTGATCCCAGGTTCCGATGGCATCGGCAACCCGACCGGCCAGAGCGTTCCCCGTTGGGCCATGGCCCACAACTCCGACCTCGTACATCCGACGGTTCCCGCTCGCGGGGTCGTGGGGACGGAGAGTGAGGTATGCGAGGTCGCCCTTGTCGGCTACGGCCATCGCACCCCAGCCGAACAGGGGACGAACCAAACCTTGGTCGACCGCGATGCGCTCGACCGGCATCCGGCTCAGCGCGTTGTCCATGACGCACGTGAGCCAGACGTCGAGCCACTCGAAGGATTCGTCGCCCCTGAACAACACGCCCGTCCACACTTCGCTGGGCGCCGTCTCCAGGACCCTGCTCAGCAGCGACTCGTCTACGGACTGCTCTCGGTTGGTGTGGAGGCACACCGATCCATCGGCGGTCAGGGGGATCACGCGGCGCGCGTCATCGGCGATGCCGCGCAGGGGCATGAACGTGCACAGCCGGCTGTTGCGGCCGAGCCAGCGTCCGTCGCTGTCGCGTTCGAAGGCGATCGAGCGGGACACTCCGCCGCGCAGCCGCAGCGGTACAACGAGTCGGCCGCCGGGGGCGAGTTGGTCCAGCCACGGGAGGGGGAGGTCGCCTGCTCCGACGGTGGCGATGATGCGGTCGTAGGGTGCGCCCTCGGCGTGGCCGAGCGCACCGTCGCCGAGCACGACGTGGACGTTCTTGATGTCGGCAGCGGCCAGGCCGTCGCGGGCGCCGGTGACTATGTCGTCGTCCACGTCGATCGTGGTGACGTGGCCTTCGTCGCCCACGAGGTGCGCGAGGAGGGCGGCGTTGTACCCGGTGCCGGCCCCGAGTTCGAGTACGCGTTGACCGCGTGTCGGCTGGAGCTGCTCCAGCATCATCGCCACGATCGTCGGCTGGGACGCGGCGCTGATGGAGACACCGTCATCGTCGTGCTTGGTGTGGACGGTTCTATCGGTGTAAGCCTGCTCAAGCGGGATGTCCGGGACGAACACGTGCCGGGGGACGGCACGGAATGCGGCCTCGACCTGTGGGCTGCGCACCGTCCCGTTGTCGCGCAGCGCGTCGGCGAGCGCGTCCCGCAAACGGTCCGCGGTCTCGGTCAGGTCGGGCGTCCGGCTGGTCTGCATGTCCACCTCGGGGACCCTAGAGTCGTCGCTGTTCGGGCTTGGTGTTGACGCGCCGTCGCGCAGGGTTCCCATGACTACCTCGCTTGTCAGTTTGGCCAGAGTGTGCTGATCGGTGTAGGTCAGACCGAGCCGGTTCCAATGAAAGATCACATGGTGGGTCAAGACGGCCCGGAGCCCGCGTTCGAGGACCCCGTGCGCGGCGAATTCGGCCAGCCGTCGTCCCGCCTGCTCGAAGGCCGCTATCCAGGGCGCGATGGCGGCGAGCGCGCCCCCGTCAACGAGGTCGCTGGCTGGCCCTACATCGACGGTCATCAGCTTGTGGACGGCCACCCTCAGCCGCGGGGAAGGGGAGCGGTCGGCCACGGCAGGACGGTGCCAGGCGACACGGCTCCAGACGTCTCCTTGCTCGTACCAGTCCTGTCCAGCGGCGCGCATCAGCACGCTGAACAGGAGCACGCCCAGTTCATGGCGCCCCAACATCCGGCTGGCCGTCGGTCGGGCCAAGTACGTGAGGACGTGATGGCTATCGCGATGGAACAGCTCGTGGGCGACGTCCATACCGAACGCACCGCCGAACGCGACCGATTCGGGCTCGTAGATGCCGGCCCTCCATCTGGACAGCCGGTTCTCCGAAGTCGCACGGTCCAGGACATTTGTCAGGTAAGGCAGGGCGGCGCCGTCAGCTGGGACGTACCGAACTCGCCAGGACGGTGCTTTGCGGACGAAGAACCAGCGGCTGATCAACCCGTTCTCCTCGGCACAGGTCAGCGCCGGTCGCAGGACGTTCACCGCGGTGTCCTCAGCCGCGCGCCAGTTGGGGAAGTCAACGACGACCTGCGGCCAGTCGCCAGTGTCCACGCTCGTTCCCTCCGCGATCCCGATCAGGCGATCAGTAGGCATGAGTCCCAGCCGGAGACGGGCGGAGAGCCAGAGGCGGCGGTGTGGAGCGCGAGGGCGACGCCCGCGGCGCCTTCAAGGAGTCCGAACCGTCCATCAGGTGACCGGAGGAGTTCCGCGGCAAGTCGTTCAGCGTCGTCCTCGTGGTCGATCAACGCCTGCGGCAGCGATAACTGGTATCCCGTCATGGGGACGCTTGCGTCAGCGGTGCAGCGGGTCATGATCTGCGACAGTCCAGCGTGGCCATGGCACAGCGACGCGTCGGATATCGCGGCAAGCTGCAGAGGGTGGGTGAGGGCACCGACGACGGCGCGCTCGGCCATCTCCTGCCGAGCGCGGTCACCGATAGCGAGGGCGGCCAACTGCTGAGCACGGGCTACGCCCGCGGTTCCGTAGCACCAGGAAGGACGTGAGGGCTTCGCCGGAATGGGTTGATCACCGCGCAGTTGTGTACGGGTGACCCAGTAGGGCCACCAGGCGCAAGGGCCGTCGTCCGTGCGCCAGCGATCGAGCCAGGTACAGATGCGGATGATGGCCTCGCCCTGACCGTCCACGGCCAGGCCGTCTCTCATCGTCAACGCGAGTAGCGCGAGCGGGCCGGCGATGCCGTGCGCCATGCCGGTGTTCGCATGACCGCCGGGGAACTCGCCCGAAAGCCGACCCGAGGGCGCCAGGGTGGTCCACCACCCTGGCAGGGACTCATCGTGATCGTTGACGGGCTCGGTGAGCCGAACGAGGTAGGTCAGTACTTCGCTGAGCAGTCGGCCTTTCGCGTCGCGCTGCCGCAGGTAGCCGCCGAGGCCGGTGAGACCGCGGATGGCGTCGAACTCGGCCAGCGCGGGCAGGGCGCCGGCGTCCATGCGGGCGTGCGCCGAGGCTAGGCGGCGGCGCGTTTCAGCGGCGATATGACCGTCGAGGATCTCCAGGACATGGGCATACCGTCCCTGTTCCCCACTGGCCGCGTGCAGGGCGAACCCGACCGCCGGAGCTCCGTAGTACAGATGAGCGTGATTGCTCGCGGTGACGCCTTCACTGATTGCGGCGTTGAGCCATTCGTGCGCCCGCTGCCACGAGCCCAGCCCCACACGGGCACGTTCGATGTGCAGTAGCGCGACCCCTGCCGCACCTACTGCAAGGGACTGGGGCCACCAATCGTCACGCAGCCTCCTCGCGCGGACCTCGGAGGGTGAGGCGAGGCGCTCGGCGATGGCATCGGCCATGGCTCGGCCGGCTTCTCGGTTTAGCGGTGTCATACGTGCTTCCTCGTGCGGCGGGCCTTCCACGCTTGGGCAGCGGCGCGAGCGAGCTGGAGACAGACGCGTTCGTCGTCGGAGTCGAGCCCGACAGCCCGCATGTGATGGGCGTGCAGAAGGGAAGTCAGAACAGCGTCGGCGTCGACATCACCGGCCTCGGCAAGACGAGCACGGTACGCGGCCAGTGCCAGATCACGGGACCTCCATGCTCGCGCGATCGACCGGCCGCCGGGAAGCCCACACAACGCTGCCCAGTCATCCGTCGGGTCGGCGACGAGCACGGCTTGATTCCGGAGGCCGCGGGGTAGCGGCGTAGGCGCCTTGACCGTCGCGTGTCGGGCCACCCACGACACCCCGAGTTCCAAGCTGCCCGTGAACGCGATGGCGATCGACAGAAACTGCGTTGCCGTGAGTGCTTGGAGGTGGAGCTCTCCGGGCGGGTCGGTGAGTTGGGTTGTGACCGCTAGTGAATCGGCACCGAATACGGCCTCCGCTGCCGCCAGCAGAGGCCCGCTTCCCCAACGTCCGGTCTCGGGGTAGTAGGTGGCGAACTGGACATCGTGCAGAAGGCCCAGCCGGCGAAGCTGCTGCGCCCACGTCCCTACGCGGGCGGCGGCCGCCCCGAACTCGCTCGCGTCGGCCAGAGCGATCCGGAACCGAATGTGCGGTTCAGGATCGAGGTAGCGGATGAACCACCAGCCCGGCTGCTCATCCCACTCGGCAAGAAGGGCGGGGACGTACCGAGCCAAGAGTTCGGACTGACGATCCGGCGACCCGTACAGCTTGGCGAACAGCAACGCCGACGCTCCAGGCGCATGCCCGTCGCCACGTCCTGCCACCTGGACCCCGATGGACTGACGTTCGGCTGTGGCGCGGGTAGCCGTCAGCTGGACGACGATCTCGTGAGCGCGTCCGCCGCACCATCCGTTGGCGCCGGATTCTGCGGCCTCCTCCAGGACAACCGCTCGCGCCCCCCGCAGGCTCGCACGAAGCAACGCAAGCTGGCCCGGGTCGGCGAGGTCCAAGGTCAGCCGACGATCCCCTTGTGCCAGCAAAACCGCGCGAGGAAGGCGCCGACCGGCACTCCACGTGTGGAAAGCGGCTCTCCACTGCGGCCACGGAACACCCTCGGCGGGGAGTTCCGCGGCATCGAGGATCCAGCGAGCGGGAGAGATGATTGTGCGCCGGTATCGAATCCGCGGCAGGAACGGCAGGCGGCCGGCCGCTCCCCAATCGAACCCCGTGACGACGGCGGTCTGCGCGCTGCTGACCTCCGCGAGGAAACGGACGATCGGTGGCGTGTGCGCCCGTAGGTCGAGCGCATGCGGCACAACCGGCTCGACCGTCCGCTTTAGGCTCCGGGATGCCAGGTAGAGCCGTTTTCCGTCGCAGCCGACAGCGAGGTCGGCCAGCGGGATTCGGGTACTGTCCCCAGCCGGGTGCTCGCCGAGGCCGACGACGTACGGCAGCAGTTCGGGGACGCGGCTGACGTTCCCAGCGGTGTGGTTGCGCGGAGCGAACGAGAGCTGGACGGGCAGCGCATCGGCATCTTGCGTCGGAAGATCTTCGAACGAGCCTCTCAACGGAGCTTGATCAGCACGGCTGAGGGAGCCGATGAACCGGCCGGTCATGGTGGCCGCGCCCCGGGAGACTCCGGTTACGGCCAAGCAGAAGTCGCCGTCGTTCGCCGCGGCCACGGACACCGCACGCAGTTGGCAGCACATCTCGAGGTGGGGCGGACACTGCGGTGTTTCGCCCGGCGCGAGTTGTTCGAGCAACCGCTCGTCCAAAACGACCTCGTCACGTCCATCGAGAACGGCGGCTTGCGCCAGCGCCAGCAACCGCTCATCACGTTCGGAGACTCGCGGACGAGGCGGTGCCGGGACGCCCAGGTATCCATCCGGGAAGCCGAGCCCGACGTCCGGATTGACCAACTCCACGACCGGGACGAGCGTGCCGACGCCGTACCGATCGAAGAAGCGCGTGTGGTACCTCTGCCATGCCACTGTTCCGAACGGATGGCCCGTCAGCTGAGCAAGCACTGAAGCCGCGGCCTCAGCCTCACGCGCGATATCGCGAGGCAGAACGAGATGGGTGTCGAGATGCAGGTTCAGCGCAGTCCGCGGGTTGGACTCGGCGTTGAGATCACTCATCCGGGACACCACGTCGGCCCGGATAGATCGCCTGGCCGCGGGCTCGGTCGTGCTGTTGTGCCGCGCCAGTCTGCTCTGGACTTGGCGTAGCCCTGCCAACTCCTCCTTGACCTGCGGGATGGCGCCCGCTGCGGCGGCTTCAAGTTGCTCGATCACGTGCCCGATGGCATCGACGACCGTGGCCGCCGGTTGGAGATTGCTGATCAGGACGTGCTGCTTCACCAGGCCGGCGAGCATCTCCTCGATCAACGGCAAGGATGCTGAAGGGAACTCGGCCGTGAGCTTCGCGGCAAGCTCCTCGCACCGAATCGGCGACCGGGCCGCCTCGATGACCAGCTCGACCGCCCGCGTGCAACGGACCGAAACCTCGGCCGCCGCCGCACACTGCCGATCAGGGCTCTGCGGCGGATACGGAACGACCAGCCGATCTCCGCGCCGGAAACCCACCTCGTTGACGACCACAGTGAGCCGCGAGAAAAGCTCCCGGCACGACTCCAACCGGGCGATCACGTCCGCCAGCCATGCCTCATCCGCGCGAGCCACGACACGGTGATGGTCGTCCCAGCGCCAAGAGATCCTCTGCCCGAACGAAGCCGGAGCCACCCCGGCGAACATGCCGAAGGGGGTGGCCCGGCTCGTCATCCGCAGGACGTACCGGGCGACAGACAGCACGGTTCGCCGTACCCGTCGAACGCCGGAGGCTTCCGTCGCCAAGACTTTCTGCACTTCCCGCGCCAACCCGGGGCTGGCATGGTCTATCGCGTCGGTGACTGCGTCGATTGTCCAGACATTCCGCAGCCACACGAGCCACCGGGCGACGTGCTCCGGAGTGTCGCTGGAGAGATCGGGGCACAAGGGAACCGGCAGTTCCGTCATTGCGGCGGCGCGCAGAAACGCCGAGTCGCCGCACTGATACAACCGGCCGTCCATCGTGCCCCCCCGTCGTCCGAAACTCACCGCTTGCGGCCCAGCTCCCGGCGAGCGCCTGAGCGCTCGGCGTGGCTCGCCGGCTTCAGCCGACGTTGGTGGCGCAGGCGTTGGGGCAGGAACTGCCGCATCCGTCGTCGGTCAGGTTGATCAGGGATGCGGCGGCGTCGCTGAACTCAAGGACACGGATGTCCAGGTCGAACGGGTCCTCGGTCGCCGTCTGCCCGGCGGACGAGAGGGGCTCCATCGTGCTGTGGCTCATTTGGGGGTCCTTCCGCTTGCTGGAACGCTGACAAGCACACGCGCCCAAGCCGCGCCACCTGGTGGTTGGGCGCTGCTCCAGCAGCCGCTGGAGCGAGGGAGCAATGCAGTGCGACGTTAAAAGCGGCCGGACGACCGAGGCGATGAGTGTGACCAGATGTGACAGGTCACTTTCCGTCACTCAGGCCGTCGAGAGCGCTCCGAAGAAGGTGCCGGGCACGTGCTCCGTATACGGCCTCGTCCCCCAGCGCGCTGAAGACCTGCCCGTACATGGCGATCTCGCGCGGATTGGTGATGGTCAGGTAGCCGGAGACCAGTTCGACGCTGACCTGGTCACCGTCGTAGATCCAGAAGTCCTCGACCTGGCGGATCTCGCGATCGGGCTTCATCGGAACGATCCCGAGCGACACCGATGGTTGGGCGCCCGCTTCAGCGAGGTGAGCGAGCTGACCCTGCATCACGTCCGCGCCTCCGACCCCCGTCCGCAGCACCGACTCCTCGACCAGGAACGCGAACGTGCGTCCAGGTCGGCGAAGGAGTTGCTTGCGCTCCATCCGGACGGCGACAGCGGCCTCAACGTCGTCGATCAGCCCACGGCGCCGTCGAACCGCCTGCAGCACGGCCCGGGTATAGTCCTCGGTCTGCAACAGCCCAGGCAGCAACCACGACGAGTAGGAACGGAACATGCGGGTCCGCTCGAACAGCGGAACGACGGACTCCTGCGCCCGCTTCAGCCCGCCCCGCTCCATCCGGCGCCACTCGACCCACATGCCCTCGGCGGTCCGCAGCGACGCGACCAGGTCTTCGGACCGATCGTCAACCCCGCACGCGCGGCACCATGTCCGGATGTCCTCGGCGGATGGTGAGCGGCGAGCGTGCTCGATATGGGAGACCTTCGTCCGATCCCATCCCGCCTCGGCGGCCAGCGCCTTGGCGGTCAGCCCCGCCTCGCTGCGGATCTCCTTCAGCTGGTCGGCGAGCGCTTGCCGGGCAGCCTGCGCCGACGACGAGGGCGAGCGGGACACGGTGGCACGTCCAATGGTCTCGATCAGGCCGGCTTGTAGTCCTCGTGCGGGATTGCCCTTTCCCACACCGCCTCGAACGCCGTCAGACACAGCGACACCAGGGCCGGTTCGTCGCGATTCTCGGGCTGCTTGAGCGACGAGCCGTCCCCGGCGAAATGGTTGAACTGCACCACCCGATCGTCGAACACCCAGTAGTCGTTCAGCGGCACGGCCACATCCAGCGCCCGGCGCCGGGGCAGCCAGCGCACCTGCTCGCCGGCGGCCACGTTCATCGGCGTGACCCCGTACTCGAACCGGATGTAGTCGGTGACCGGCTCGGAGACGATCCGGGCGCGGCGCACCGTCACCCCACGGGCGACCAGCGGCGCCACCAGGTCGATCCAGCCGCGCCCCCACTCGATCGGGTCGAAGTGATCGCCGTCCCGCCACCGCAGGAAGTCGCGATTGGCTGGGGTGTAGACGTCCCGCTGCTCCAGGTGCACGGCCGAGAACCGGCACCCGCTCAGCAGAGAGGTGAACGATTCGGGGACTTGCGCCCCGGTCTCCTCATTCGCCGTGGCGGCCTGGCCCGCGTCTTCCTCGCTCGTACGTGCCATTGATCGCCTCCAGGATGATGTCCCTCATCACCGGCGGCAGTTTCACCACCACCTCGTGCTCGCCGATCGGGCTGTGCCCGTCGACCTCGGCCAGTGCTCGCGGGTCGGTGACCTGCTCGCCTTGGAACCAGACGTCGCCGGTGTCCTCATCGACGTAGACGGCCGGGCACTCATTGGTCGGGGTGTCCGGCGTGATACCAACGAAACTTAGTCGCACGACAGCCTCCAGCGTCGCGAGTGTGACCAAGGGTGACGCCTGTCGGCTAGACATTCACCCGCGCTCCGACCGCCGTCCAGTCTCCGAACGGACAGACGTTCCAACCTCCGCAGAGCATTCGGGAGACGGTCGAGCAGCGCGGAAGATGCAGCCTTCAGGCCCCGACCCCAGGTCGGGTGGACTATTTGGTGCGAAAGGAACGGGGACGGGGCGCAGGCGGAGCAGCGATGAGCCGGACGGCTGCGACGAGATGGGCGGCGGCCCGAGCGGTGTCAGCGATCGGGCACAACGGCTCGAACCAGCGTCCGGCGACGACACCGCCGCGGTACGCGGTCCGCGGCCACTGCCAATACAGGACGTCCCGTCCGGGCCACGGCAAGCCCCAGACACCTCGACTGGACGACGGATCGGTGCCAGCAAGGCGTGCCGACACCGAGACGGTCGGCGGCGCGCATTCCCAGGTGCTGACGGCGCACAGACCCGCGTCGCTGAGGTGGTCAACGAGGTCGCGGGCCAGGTCGAACCGGTCGCGCGGGCTCGACTGAAGCACCGGAACCACATGCGTGCTGCCGACATCGGGGTTGTGGCGGCTGGTCACCGCGCACCACTCCTCGACAGCGCGAACGCCACCGCCTTGCCGGGCCGTCCAGTCGAGGACATCACCGTGGGGTACACCTTGCATCGGCCGCCCGAGAGCCGATGGACGATGGCCAGGCCGTGACCGCTGTCCTGCGGGACCTCCTCCGAGGAACACTCCGAGGCGTCAGTGTGGTCGAGCTTCTCGAGGATTTTCGGGAGGCCGACCAGGTCGCTATCTCCGTCGACGACCTCGCACCACGTCGGACGTCCGGCGACGATCACGAAGCGGATCTCGTAAGGCCCGCTGGCGTAGGAGACAGCGTTGGCGCCAAGCTCACCAACGGCGAGCTCCGCGTCGTCAACGTCGCTCTCATCCGCGCCGACAGTCCGTAGGACTTGCCTGACCAACGCCCTAGCGTGACGCACTGTCCTGTCGTCTGGGAGGTCATGCGCCTCCAACCGAAAGCCTGCGCACACCGTCCCTTCGTTGTTCACAGGCTCGTCGCTCTGTCCGGACATCACCTCCCACGCAAGCCTGGAGGACTCCGCCACAACCACACCTCCTGAACGGTTCGGGCTGGCTCGCAGCCCTCTGACCACGTCTGAGTGCCAGAACAGTGACGCAGAGTCAGCGTGGCGCCAATCGCGGGGAATCCACGAATGTGCAGAACCCGTGGCACAGCCACGGAAACGGTTACGAACCCGTCGCCGGTCCACCGAAACACCGCGGACGCTGGGCAAGAAGGAATCCGGGTCGATCAGTGGCGTCTACGCTGAAGCCCACTGGTACCCGGCCTCGGTAGAACGGCATGGGGAGAACGAATGGCCCGAGGAGAGCACGCACCGTCATGCGCCCGCCGGTGGCGCCAGCGAGCCCAGGCCGAGGACTGGCGGACGTGGAAACTGGTGCAGGCCATCCACCACTGCTGTGGAGTAAGCCTGCTCAAGGCCCACCGCCTCGCCCAAGGCTGGACAGCTAGGACCGCCATCGACCGTCTGGCCGAGCTATGCGAGCGCGAGCACCTCGGAGAACCGCATGCCAACATCGATCTGCTGAACGTGTGGGAGAACGGCCGTGGCCGTCCACGGCCTGACACCGTCGACCGCCTTTCACGGCTGTACCGCGCCAACCCCGTCCGGCTCGGCCTGGCCGCCGACTACTCGGATGATGCCGATCCCCACGAAACCGCGTTCGTTCCGGCTCCCCGTATGCCGCCTCCCTCGTCCTCGACCTCAGACGTGCCGGTGCTCACGCCAAGCGCCCTGCACAACCCCGGCCCGTCCCACGGATCCGAGGACGAGACCACCCGTCGAACCTTGTTTAACGACGTCCTCGCCGGGAGCGCTCGTATATCGCATGGCCGCCTACTGGCTGAAGTGCAAACGCTGCGGCAGCAGATGGACCGCACCCTGGTCTCCGGCACGGTCACCGAGGATCAGATGGATCGCCTTGAGGAAATGGTCCTCCGGTGCCGGCGCAACTACCTGATCACTCCGCCTCTGCCGATGCTTTGCCAGCTCATGCTGGAGTTCAGCGACGTTCGCGACCTGGCTTCTCAGCGGCAACCAGGCCCGATCCAATGTCGGCTCTCCCGCGTCGCCGCTGCCTTGGCGATCTTGAGCGCGGACGCCCTGATGAAGCTGGGCGACATCCGCCAGGCTCGCGCCTGGTACGGGACGGCCAAGACGGCCGCCGACGACACCGGCGATTCCCAACTCCGCGCGCTCGTCCGCGCACAAGAAGCGATGCTCCCGTACTACTACGGCGACCCAGCCGAAACCGTAAGTCTCGCGCGGGAAGCCCAAGCACTCGGCCGAGCGAAGCCCACTTCTCCCACAGCACTCGCCGCAGCCGCCGAGGGACGTGCCCTGGCCCGCCTCGATGACCGCCAAGGCGCCCTCGCCGCACTAGCCCGAGCCCAACAGCTTTTCTCCAAGATCAAGGATCGCAACACCGGAACGCTGGCCTTCGACTTCACCGAGCAGCGCCTCTACCTGTACATGAGCGGCGCCCACGCGCACCTACCCGACCGGCCACGCGCTCAAGCCGTGCATGACACCGCCTCGGCCCTGTGCCGCCCGAACAGCCCAGGGATCGATCCGGCGCTGATCCAACTGGACCGGGCGACGACGCTCGCCCGCAGCGCACGGGAAGCCGAAGCCTGCGAACTCGCAACCCAGACCCTCATGGCACTGCCGCCCGAACAACGCACGACCATTGTGTTCGTCCGCGCCCGCGACGTCCGCTCCGCGATCCCCGCTAACCGCCGAGGCGACAAGGCCCTACACACCTTCGAAGAAGCCCTAGCCTTGGACAACGCCACAATCCCTGGCCACCGCGATGCCTAACCAACTGACCGGCGCGCCCAACCTCCACGAGCGCGCCCGCCAAATCCTCGGCGAAGCCTGTAACCAGGTCGGCCTCGACCCGACGGGCGCTGAACTTCTCCGACTGCGCAGCAACGCGGTGTTCAAACTCCGCGAGCCGATCATCGCGCGTGTCGCTACGGCACCTACCGCCGCGGAGCGCCTCCCCACCGTCCTAGCAGTCACCCGCTGGCTCGCCGACCGCGACTTCCCCACCGTCCGACCGGCCGACGAGATCACCGACCAACCCCTGAGCGTTGACGGCGCCACCGTCACCTTCTGGCGTTACATCCCCACAACCCCGGACCCGGCCACCACAACCGATCTCGGCCGCCTACTTCGACGGCTGCACGCTAGCCCGATGCCGCCGTTCCCGCTCCGGACGCTGAAGGATCCGCTGGCGAGCATCCGCACAACCGTCCAACACCAGGCCGGCGTCCTCACCCACGACGATCAAGTCTGGCTCAGCCACCGCATAACCGACCTCACCGACGCATGGCACGGCCTGCCGTTCCACGAACCACCAGCACTTCTGCACGGCGATGCGTGGATAGACAACCTGCTCCGTCATCGAGACGGGCACGTGATCCTCGGCGACTGGGACAGCGTCGCCGCCGGCCCACGCGAATGGGACCTGATCCACAGCTACCACGGCGAACGCCGCTTCGGCCTCTCACCCACGGACGTCAACGACTTCGCCGCCGCCTACGGCTATGACCTGCGCATATGGGACGGCTACGAAACCCTCATGCAGATCCGCGACCTCTACGCCATCGGCATCCACATCCGCAACGCCCCCGGCGACCCGTTCTCCCGTCGAGAACTCGCCCGCCGCCTCCACTGCCTAAAGGTCGGCGACACCCATGCCCGCTGGCACATGAAGGACCGGGGGACAGCAGTAACAGGTGAAGCCCAGGGCTAGGCACCGAGACCAGGGGGCTCACGTCAAGACTGACGGATCGGCCGTGTCTCATTGGTTGACATCCGACCAAAGCACTCCTCGCATGTGATCAAATACTTTCCATGAGTGGAATCTGGGGAAGCATCGTAGCCGTGCTAGGAACGCTGCTCGGTGTACTGGTATCTGCTTTGGCGCAGCGATGGAACACCTCTCGTTCGGAGCAGTTCAACAGAGAGCGCCAGTTGCGGGAGGAACAACTCACTGCTTTCAGTAGTTTCGCTGGTGCACTTGTAGATTATCGTCGCGCTGAGTACGACCGTGCGCACAAGAATATAGACGAACCTGGATCCGCTGCCCATAATGATGCACGTGGAGAGTCTTACCGTGCACGCTCAACTGCCCATCATGAACTGTTTCGAGTTCAACTGACATCCGACAGTATCAAACTTTTCCGCCTGGCAGAAACGGCACTCAATGCCGCAGAGAATATTCACGAAGCAACAACCAAGGAACAGGTGAGGGCCAGCGGAGAGAAAGCGAAGAACGCGCTCAATGAATTTGTCAAGGAAGCTGGAAGGATCGTACGTCAGACATCACCTTGACGAGCGGCGGAGTCCACATACCGCCTGGATCTTCCGTGGAAGTTCGCGCCCATAAACAAGCCTGGCACATATGCCATACATGTGCTATTTCCGGCGATAAGTCAGGGATCACCCAAGCTGACCTCCTGCGTCCGCCCGTCCGGACCTGGCCGGAAATCACCACCAGCCGCAAGTTCGCGATCGTGCCGGTATAAGCAGCTTCCCGGTCCGCCTGTTCAGGCCCCGTCAGGTGACGCACCTGGAAGCCGTACCTGTGGACCTCTTTAGTACCGAGGCGTGTAGGGGTACATCCCGCCGCGCAACGTCGAGATGAGAAGCCGAGCGCGCGTTCAGTTTTGCCAAGCCCATAACGAATTACGGACCTTGAACAAGTGGCCAGGTCACGCGGCTTTTAAGCACAGACGCTGACTTTACCTCCCCGACCGCACCCCTCACCCAGAGCAGAGTCTTCGCAGGTCAGGGCGATTATGAGCAACCTATGAGCACGTCGTAAGCACGCCCGGGTGCCTACGGAGTGCTCATGAAGTGCACATGGCGTGGCGGATACCTGACGCCATCGATCCGTCACGACCTTCCGGGGGCGTCATGAGCAACCAGATCAACAACAAGCGGCCGGTCCAGCCGAACGCCGGCGAGCGCACCGGCAACGCGCTAGCCGTCGCCGAGCGCGCCTTCCAGCTGCTGACCACGGGCCCAAGACCGCTGGTGGTCGACGGACGTGCGGTCGGGCACGGCCTACCCGCCCGTGCGATCGACCTCGGGGAGCTCCGCACGCTTCTGCTTGAGGCATCCGCGTCGGACGACTTGAAGGACGCCGCGTGGCGGGAGCTCGTCGGACGAGCAAGGACCGGCGACCCCGCCTGGGTGGTGGGCTGCGTAGGTGTGGCGATGCCGGGACTGAAGAACACGGCCGCCCGCGTGATCCGTTCCAGTCCGAGCCGGCTCATCGACGACATCGTGTCGGAGCTGCTGACGGAGTTCGTCGCACAGCTGCCGCGCATCGACATCGAGCGTCCGCACCTCGCCGCGCGGCTCATCCTGTGGGCGCGCAAGGGGGCGCTGCGGGCTCGTGGACGGGACGTCCGTCACGTGCCCTGCGACCCGTGGGAACTGCCCAGTCGCCCACCTGTCTCCGACACCGACCCGATTGCCTTGCTGCTGGACGCAGTGCGGCAGGAAGTCATCACCTCGGCCGGTGCCGAGCTGATCATCGCGACCCGTTTTAACGGCCTGTCCATCCAATGTATGGCCAGGGACATGGGCGTGCCGGCGAGCCGACTGTACAAGCGGCGGCAGGACGCGGAGGCCCGCCTCTTGGCTGCGATTCGAGATGATCGAATCGCAGCCACCACGGGCCTGGAGGATTGAATTTCAAGCTTGCACCCGCAGCGAGGCTTCTCCGCTGCGGGTGCATTCTTTTGGGATCGCCTCAGGGGAATCAGGCCGCAGATGGCGGCGCTCCGACTCGGGCAAAAAGATCTATAAAGACATAAGTAGCAAATGCACAACCGACTAACCTCGGTCGGCAAGTTCAGCGCCTGCGCCAAGCGCCGGTGACATACTGTTGACCAGGCTCTTCAACGTCCGAGGAGAGGGGGTGTTCTGTGGTAGGCGGCGACACTACGCCGGAAAGGAGAGACGATGCCGTGGCGGTTCCGTCGCTCGCTCACAAGGTCGACTACCTGTTTCGCCGGATGCATCCAGATGGGCGCGGACCTTACTCTCTCCAGGAGGCCACGGTCGCGATCGAAGAGCTGACCGGAGAGAAGGTCTCGCACAATACGCTGTGGAAGTTGCGAACCGGCAAGCACGACAATCCCACCAAGCGTGTACTGGAAGCCCTGGCGACCTTCTTTGGAGTCCCTCCCTCCTATTTCTTTGACGACGAAGTATTCCGTGCTGTCGAAGAGCAGATCGAACTGCTGACTGTCTTGCGCGACACCGGGGTACGCAGCGCACACTTGCGCAACTTCCTACGACTATCGCCCGAGGCGCAGCAGATGGTCGGTGAACTGATCGAATCAACCGCCCGCTTGGAGCAACGAAGTAGGCAGAACGATACTGATTCATCGCCGAGCAACTGAGTCAGTAATGACATGGATGTAGTCGGCAGCGAAATGTCCATTCGAGTCACCGAACAAGAGTGCCCAGCACGGAATCTGGAAGGTTGAGAATGCTAGGAGGGGAACTCCGACGGCGATGCCGCACTCGTATGGAGGCGTTGAGCATTCCCGACCCATGGAATTTTGAGGAGTTCTGCAAAAGCGTCGCAGCCCATACAGGCCGCGCATTGAGGGTGATACAGATCCCTACGATGCCGGAAGGATTGTGTGGCCTATACGTCTCTACCGCAGGTGCCGATTACATCTATATCCCGATGGGAACCACGGTGTTCCACCGTGAACATATTGCGATGCATGAGATCGGCCATCTGATCGCAGGTCACCAAGGCGGGGTGGGCGTAAGCGACCTGGCCGCGGACCTGCTGCCCGATCTGAACCCAGCGCTGGTGCGTGCCGTGCTGGGACGTACCAGCTACACCAGCGAGCAAGAGCAAGAGGCCGAGTATTTCGCAACTCTGGTCGCCAAGCGTTCACGCCCTCGCAGGGCCGCCCACCGGGTCGCGGCTGATCCGGCCGTCGCTGAAGTACTCGACAAGTTGGAGGGTGCGTGGGGGCGCTGTTCGATGTCCCGGGGTTCCAAGCCGGTCGAGGCGGCTGAAGCGATCGGGGCGCCAGCGAGTGGTACGGGGAAGCCCGGCCACTAGCCACCTGGGCGAACGGACGACAAGCACATCCGGGGGTTGTTGTTGGTCAACATCTTCTTCTGGACGGTCGCCGCAGCGGCGTTCGCAGCGGCGGGAACCAAAGCACGTGGCCTTCGCGGCTCCTCTCCTCCGCCCGGGCTGGGATCGACGTGCCTGCTGTTGGGGACCGTCGGCCTAGCGCTGGTGCTCATCTCGAGCGGCGCGCAGCAGGTGGAGAACGCGGTGTATCCCAATCTGGGCCGCCTGCTGTCCAACCTGTGTACGACGGTCGCCGCCTTCGCAGCGCTTGCACACGTGTTGTGCGTCACGCGTCCTCCCAGGGAGGCCCGGGTACGCATCCGCCGTTGGCGACTGGCGCTGTTAGTCGCGGTGACCGCCATGACCGGGCTGTTCGTGTCCAGCCGCCTTCCACCGGTCATCGACTTCGGCCACTTTTACCGCGACCGTCCAACACTTGTTGGTTACGTCCTGATCTACGTGGTGTTCTCGGGATGGGCACTGGTGGTCCTGGCGGTCACCGCCGTACGGTACGCGGGCCCGGCAGCGCGTCCCGAACTGAGGGCCGGGCTGCGGATTGTGAGCGTGGGATGCGCCCTCGGGGTCGTCTACCTGGTCGAGAAGACAGCGGTAATGGTCACGCAAGCGCTGCGGCTACGTCCGCTGCTGCCGGAGCCAGCGGGGTTGTGTCCCAGCCCGCTACACCCACCAAGATGCTTGTTCTCGGTCGGTTTTCCTGCACTGGCGGTGCTGGCGATCACGATCGGCATGACCTTGCCCGCTTGGGGACCGGCCGCGGCGGCTCCTGTGCGGTGGCTGCAGTACAGGCGTACCTACCGTCGACTGAACCCCCTGTGGCTGGCGTTGACCACGGCTATGCCGCAGATCGTGCTGCCCAGGAACGGCCGGGATCGCTTCAGCTATCGCTACGGGGTCCACCGCCGGGTGATTGAGATCCGCGACGGGCTGCTGCTCCTTGGCCCCTATCGGGATGCCGGCGCAGGATCACAGGCCGCGGCCGCCATGTGTGGCGCCGCGCTCGACCCTCGTCAGGAAGCGGCAGCGCGTGAGGCGAACTCAGTCCGCATGGCTTTGACCGCCTACCAGTCCGGACGCCCGGGAGAGGGGCACACCTCCAACAACGACCCCACCGAGCGTGATCCTCAGAACGGTCACCAAGGCAAGGAAACGTGGAACGGCGGTACCGGCGACGACCTGGCCAGCGAGGCCGACTGGCTGATGCGGGTGTCCTCGGCGTTCTCCATCTCCGCGAGCCCGGCTGGGAACTTCGCCAAGGACACGCGTCCTAGATGTCGATAACGCCCCGTACCGTCCGACCTTGATCGTGGAGCTCCTCGTGTTCGATACCGACTTCCATCGCGACCCCTACCCGATCTATGACAAGCTGCGCGGCCACGGCCCGGTGCAGCAGGTGAGAGTCTCCTCCCGCGGGCATCACGTCTGGCTGATCACCGGATATGCGGAAGCCCGCGCCGCCCTGGCCGATCCACGGCTAAGCAAGGACACCTGCCGCTTCGGATATCTGTTCGGCGATCGCCGCGACATCGCTCCGCCACTGCGAGACACGATGCTGGCCACCGATCCCCCCGACCACACACGGCTACGCCGCTTGGCCGCCCAAGCGTTCACCACCGCCACCGTGGACCGGCTTCGCCCTCGCATCCAGCAGATCACCGATCACCTGCTGGAGACGATCTCCCCAAGGGGTACCGCCGATCTGATCAACGAGTTCGCCGTACCGCTGCCGGTCACCATCATCTGCGAGCTACTGGGCGTCCCCGAACGAGACCGTCCGCTGCTCCGGGAGTGGTCCAACGCCCTGTTCACCTCGGGTGATCCGGCCTTCCGCGACCGGGCTTCCCACCACATCGCCGATTACATGACACACCTGGTCACCGCCAAGTACCAATGCGCCGATCGCGACGTCTCCGTTCGAGACGGGGAGGACTTGCTCGACAGCCTGATAGCGGCCCGTCAGCGCGACGACCGCCTCAGCCAGCAGGAGTTGGTGTCGTTGGCGGCGCTGCTGCTGGTTGCCGGGCACGAGACCACCACCAACCTGATCGGCAATGCCGTTCTCGGCCTTCTCCTCCACCCCGCCCAGCACGCCGCTGTGACCACCGTCCCTGACCGGCTTGCGCCGGCCATCGAGGAGTTCCTCCGCTACGACTCCCCTCTTGGGATCGCCACCGTCAGATTCACCACCCAGCCGGTAACTTACGGGCCCACCACGATCCCCGCCGAACAGGTCGTCATGGTCAGCATCGGCGCCGCGAACCGCGATCCCGCCCAATATCCAAACCCCGCAGCCCTCGACCTCACACGCACCGGGGCCTCTCCGGGTCATCTGGCCTTCGGCCACGGTCCCCACTACTGCCTGGGGTCTGCGCTCGCTCGCACTGAAACCCATACGGCCTTGACCGGCCTGCTGCGCGAGCTCCCCGGCCTGCGCTTGGACACCACACCCGAACAGCTCGACTGGCGTCCCAGCCGGATGATGCGCGGCCTACGCGCTCTCCCGGTTCGCTGGAACCCCACCAGCTGAAGCCAATCCGGGCGATCAGAGGCGGATCACCCCACG
>NZ_JBIQHY010000144.1:4116-16827 GCF_044508335.1 Actinomadura sp. | reverse complement strand
GCGCCGCGGCGGCCGCGGCGGCCTCGGCGGCGTCGGCGGCCTCGGCCGCGGAGGCGAGCACGCCCACCGCTCTGCGGACGCTCGCGGCGCTCCGCGCCCCGGCGTCGGCTCTCCGGTGCCGCTCGAACTCCCGGGCGAGCCTCCGGAGGCCGGCCGCCGGGTCGGGCTCGGGAAGGGCGATCGCTCCGGCGGCCCGCGCGAGGTGCTCCCGGTAGCGGTCCCGCCAGTGCGCCCACCGCCAGCCGGGCCAGCGGCCGCCGGCCTCGTCCAGGGCGCGGTCGAGGGTGCGGAGCGTCCAGACGCCGGCCGTCCGGGTGTCGGCGTCGAGGTGGACCCCCTCGTCGGGGAAGACGGGCCACGAGGTGACCGGCGGCCAGTCGCGGTAGGCGTCGAGGGAGGCGGCGCCGTTCTCGATGACCATGGACGCGGCGGCGCCGGTCAGGTGCGCCCGCGTCACGCCGTCCCGCACGACCGTGATCAGCGTCGGCGGGTCCTCTCCCACCGAGGGCCGCACCGGCGGCGGGCCGAACGGCAGTTCCCGGGGCAGCTCGCACCCCGGCGGATAGGTGCGGGGGTCGAGCCGGATCCGCGGCATCGCGGCCATGAACTGCTCCGGCGTGCGGACGCCGTCCGGCACCGGGACGCCGCTCCAGCGGCGCACGCCCCGCTCGTCCTGCCCGACCGCGCCGGCGATCTCGCGGAGCCCGTCGTAGGCCCAGCCGAGCCGCCAGCCGTCCGGCCAGGTCCGCCGCATGGCGGCCAGCGCCGCCGCCCGGTAGGCGGGGTCGCCGATGCGGTGCGAGTACCAGAGCAGCCGCCGCTCGCCGAGGTCGACGAGGGCGGCGGCGGCGCACTCGCACTCGTTCATCCACCCGTCCTCGGGCCGCTGCCCTCTCGCGAACCGCGTCGCGTAGTCCGGGCCCGGCATGAGGTCCAGTTCGATGGAGCGCCCGCCCCGCTGGGAGTAGTACAGCTCCCAGGAGCCGCCCTCCTTGATCACGTAGTGTGCCCGCTCTCCCATGGGAGCCGATCGTAACCGGTGCATTACACACCGTTCGTGGATTTGCGAAGATCGGTGCCGGCGGCCGGGACGCTAGAGTCACGCGGGTGGACGATGTCCTCTGGAAGGCCGCCGACAAGCTGCGGGGAGCGGTCGACGCGGCGCAGTACAAGGACTTCGTCCTCGGGCTGGTGTTCCTCAAGTACGTGTCCGACTCGTCCGGCGACGGGGGCTTCGTCGTACCGGACGGGGCGCGCTGGGCCGACCTCGCCGCGGCCTCCGGCGGCCTCGGCGAGCGGATCGACGCCGCCATGGACGCGGTCATGCGGGCCAACCCGCCGCTCGGCGGCGCGCTGCCGAAGATCTTCGCCGGGGTCGACCAGCGGCGGCTCGGCGACCTCGTCGCGCTCATCGGAGAGGTCAGTTTCGGCGGGAAGACCGCGCGGGACGTGCTGGGCGAGGTCTACGAGTACTTCCTGGAGAAGTTCGCCCGCGCGGAGGGCAGGCGCGGCGGCGAGTTCTACACGCCGCCCTCGGTCGTGAGGCTGCTGGTCGAGATCCTGGAGCCGTACAAGGGGCGGGTCTACGACCCGTGCTGCGGTTCCGGCGGCATGTTCGTCCAGGCGGAGAAGTTCGTCCTGAGCCATCGCGGCCGGCCGGCCGACATCGCCGTCTACGGGCAGGAGGCGAACGAGCGGACGTGGCGGCTGGCCAAGATGAACCTCGCCGTGCACGGGATCTCCGGCGACCTGCGCCGCGCGGACACCTTCCATTCGGACGCCCACCCCGGCCTGCAGGCCGACTGCGTACTGGCCAACCCTCCGTTCAACATGTCCGACTGGTACCGCGACCCCGGAGACCCGCGCTGGCGCTATGGCGTCCCGCCCGCCGGCAACGCCAACTTCGCCTGGATCCAGCACATCGTCTCCAAGCTCGGCCCGGCCGGACGCGCGGGCGTCGTCATGGCGAACGGCTCGCTGTCGTCCCGGCAGTCGAGCGAGGGCGCGATCCGCGCCGCGCTGCTGGAGGCGGGCCTGGTGTCGTGCGTGGTCGCGCTGCCGGACCGGCTCTTCCGCAGCACCCCGATCCCCGCGTGCCTCTGGTTCTTCGACCGCACCGCGGACGGCCGCGTCCTCTTCGTCGACGCCCGCGACATGGGCACGATGGCCGACCGCACCGAGCGGGTCCTCACCACCGGCGACATCGCCCGGATAGCGGGCGCGTACCGCTCCTGGCGCGGCGCCGGCTACTCGGACGTCCCCGGCTTCTGCCGTTCAGCCGATCTGGACGAGATCAGATCCCACGACCACGTCCTCACCCCCGGCCGCTACGTCGGCACCGCCCGCGCGGAAACCGGCGGCGAGCCCCCGGCGGCCAGGGTGGAGCGCCTCACCGAAGAACTGTTCGCGCATTTCGAGGAGTCGGCGCGGCTGGACCGGGTCGTCCGGGCGGAGCTGGGGCGCCTGAATGGCTGACGTGGCACTCGGCGAGATCGTCACGTTCGCGAACGGAAGGCCGCACCCCACCCCGGGCACCGCCTACCGGACCTATGGGGCCAACGGCGTCATCGGCGCCTCCGGCGAATTCAACGCCGCCGCCCACAGCACCATCGTCGGCCGCGTGGGCACCTACTGCGGCACCGTCCATTACAGCCCGGAACCGTGCTGGGTCACCGACAACGCCATCATCGCCGCCCCGAAACAAGGAGTGAACCCCCGCTACGTCTACTACCTCCTGAGAAGGCTCGGCCTGAACCGGTACCGCATCGGCTCCGGGCAGCCCCTCCTCACGCACGGGATCCTGAACCGGCTCACCACGGCCCGCCTCACCAGGGCGGAGCAGGACTCGGCGGCCTCCGCCCTCGGCGCCCTCGACGACAAGATCGCCGTGAACGGCCGCATCGCCGCCTGCGCCGACGCCCTCGTCCGCGCCCGCTACGACGCGTCCGCCCCCCGCACCTCGACGCGCATCGGCGACCTCGGCGAGCTCGTCCGGTCGACCGTCCCGGCCGCGGACCTGGCCGGCACCGAGAACTACATCGCCCTGGAACACATGCCGAAACGGCACATGTGGCTCTCGACCTGGACCGACGCGTCCAGCATCACCAGCGCGAAGAGGCGCTTCGCCTCAGGCGACATCCTCTTCGGCAAGCTCCGCCCCTACTTCCACAAGGCAGGGCTGGCGTTCGTGGACGGCGTCGCCTCGACGGACATCCTCGTGATCCGCCCGAAGGACCCCGCCCACCGGGGCTGGCTCCTCGCGGCCCTGTCCAGCGACGCGGTGATCGCCCACGCGTCCGCCGTCGGCGACGGCACCCGCATGCCGCGCGCCCGCTGGCCCGACATCGCCGCCTTCGAGATCCCCTGGCCCGGCGACGCGGCCGCCCGGAGGTTCACCGAGTTCACCGCCGCCCTGGCCGCCCGCGTCCAAGCCGCCGCCGCCGAGACCAGGACCCTGGCCGCCCTCCGCGACACCCTCCTCCCCCAGCTCATCCCGTGACGCCGCGCCGCGAGCACCGGCATCATCGGGGGGTGGAGTATCTGTTGAGCAACCGGCAGGTCGAGGCGGGGGCGCGGTTCGCGGCCATTTCGGAGCTTTTCGACGCGTGGACGTTCCGGCACATGGACGACATCGGGGTCGCGGAGGGCTGGCGGTGCTGGGAGGTCGGGGCGGGCGGGCCGTCCGTGCCCGCCTGGCTGGCCGGGCGCGTCGGGAACAGCGGGCGCGTGCTGGCGACCGACATCGACGTGTCGTGGCTCGGGGACGCGCCGGTCGAGGTCCGGCGGCACGACATCGTCCGGGACGAGCCGCCCGAGGGGCCGTTCGACCTCGTCCACGCGCGGCTGGTCCTGGTGCACCTCGCCGACCGGGACGCGGCGCTGCGGACGATGGTGGAGAGCCTGCGCCCCGGCGGGGTCCTGCTCGTCGAGGACGCCGACCCCGCGCTGCAGCCGCTGGCCTGCCCCGACGAGCGCGGGCCCGACGAGCGCCTGGCCAACAGCGTCCGGCGGGGGTTCCGGAAGCTGCTCGCCGAGCGCGGCGCCGACCTCGCCTACGGCCGCAGGCTCCCCCGGCTGCTGCGGGAGGCGGGCCTGACCGGCGTGCGCGCGGACGCCTACTCCGCGATCGCGGCGCCCGCGTGCGGGGTGCTGGAGGCCGCGACCATAATGCAGGTCCGCGACCGCCTGATCGCGGGCGGGCATGCTACGAGCGAGGAGATCGACCACCTTCTGGCCGTCATCGCCGAAGGCGGTCTTGATCTCACCCTCGCCCCGCTGATCTCGGCGTGGGGCCGCGTCCCCGCGGAGTAGCCGCTCGGTGACGGGTCGCGTGCCCTAGGTGATGAACACAGGGTGCGGTAGGGGGCTTGCATGCGCGCAAGGGGCGGTGACTGGCCTCTACAAGCTGCGTAAGAGTGTGTGTTGTTTCACTCCACGTCCGACTTCGACTTGGCCTGAGAACACATGTTCGCATACAGCCCGACACGGAGACGTGAAACCAACCCCGCCATGAACCCATCAGACGCGTGGTCCGGGGGGCCTGCGCTGGTTCCCGCGCCCTCCCTGGAACTCGGAATCCCGTCCGCCTGGAACAACGGCAAGTCGTCCGGCCGGCTCATCGGGGAGATCGACCTCGCCGCCACGCCGCCGGCCGTGCGGCTCGCCCGGTCCTACGTCCGGGAGCTGGTCGGCCAGCACTTCGGCGCCGACCGCTCCGAGCTCGGCGACCTGGAGCTGCTGACCAGCGAGGCGATGACCAACTCGGTGCTGCACGCGCGGCCGCGCCGGGACGGGACGATCCTGCTCGCCGTCCTGCACCTCGACCGGTACGTGCGGGTCGAGGTGACCGACGGCGGCCCCGCGCCCGGGCAGCCCCGTCCGGCGGAGGAGCAGCCGTCCGTGCACGGACGCGGCCTCATGCTGATGAAGGCGCTCGCCGCCGACTTCGGCACCCACCGGGGCAGGAACGGGACGTCCACGTTCTGGTTCGGGCTGGGCGTCCGGGACGAGTGGCGGCTGCCATGACGGGCGGGCCGCCGGCCGTCCAGGCGCGCGGGGGCTGCCTGGACGGCCCCGCCGCCGGGTGACCGGCCGCCCCATGACGCCGGCCGCGCTCGCCGGTGGCGGGACGGACACATCTGCGCATCGCCCGTTCCGGGCAGCCGGCGCTTCGCTAGGATCGAAGCGTCGACAATTGCCACCTCGAGGGCGAGTGATGACAGCGGACGGTGCGCCGAAGTCTCTCTCCGACATCACCAGGGACATGGGCCTGAACATGTCCGATGTCGCGGCGTTCTCCGGCCTCGACGAGAGCACGATCTTCCGGCTGTGGGACAACGCCGAATGGCTCGACCGGGTCAGCGGACGGTCCCTGCAGAGCCTCATGTCGTCCGTTCCGGGAATCGCCGAGTACTCGATGGCGCACGCCGTCCGGAAAAGGCGCGACGGGCTGATCGGCGACCTGCACGGCGAAGGGCTCACGGTCGACCTGAAGGCCCTGGAGAACTCCACCGTCGCGCAGCAGCACCTGCTGAACGCGCTGGAGGCGGCCCTGCACATCATGCGCGGGGAGGCCACGCAGAAGACGTCGTCGTTCATCGCCCGCTTCTGGGGGCGCGAGCAGGACCGCGCGCTCGAATCGATCTACTCGCCCGAGCCCGACGGGCTGCTGACGGACCCGCAGAAGCTCTTCGACGCCTCCCTCGACCTGGCGCCCCGGCTGAACCGCAAGACCTACTCGTTCCACTCGATCCTGGCGCTCAACATCCTGACGCACCAGGTCAGCAAGGTGACGGGGAAGCTGGAGGCCGACCTCAGCTTCGAAGTCCCCGGGCGGCAGAGCGCGTTCATGATGCGCGGCGTCGTGATGGGGTCCCTGATCAGCTCGGACGACTTCGACCTCGCCGAGCGCTACCGCAGGGAACTGGACGCGACACCCGTGTACGCCGCCCTTGAGGAATGGGCGTTCCCGACCTACACCAGAGACGGCCGGATCAGCAGCGACTTCACTTTGCCGAGCTCCCTGTCGCTGCGCAACACGGCAACCGAGGTGCTGCGCGAGATAGCGGTCTACAACGACGCCTACCTGTACTACCTGGTGTCGACGTACATTCCGCTGGCACTGAAACGCGACCCCGCGTTCGGCGGCAAGATCACCGAGCTGATCCAGGCGCTGGAACTGCGCGGGGCCGACTGCCGGAACAGAACGACCAGACAGACCTGCAACACGCTGGTGCGGCGGCTCAAGGGCGCCGCCTGAACCGCGTGGCACACCTGAGGAATGGGGAGCCGGTGGAGGACACGGCGCAAGCCATGGCGAATCTGACGCGCGAGAGGTGGGAGGCCAACGCGCAGTACTGGGTCAAGGTCATCAGGGAGGGCCGCGACCGATACCGCACCGAACTGACCGACGCCGCCGTCCTCGACGCCGTAGGCGAATGCGCCGGGCTCCGCGTGCTGGACGCCGGGTGCGGCGAGGGCTACCTGTCCCGCAAGCTCGCCTCCATGGGCGCGGACGTGACCGGCGTGGACGCCGCGCAGGGCCTCATCGACGCCGCCTCGTCCCACCCTTCGCCCGGCGCCAGGTTCATCCGCGCCGGCGTCGAGGACCTCCCCCTCAAGGACGGCGAGTTCGACCTCGTCCTCTGCAACCACCTTTTCAGCCACCTGCAGGACCCGACCCGCGCCATCGGCGAGTTCGCGCGCGTGCTGCGCGGCGGCGGCCGGCTGATCCTGCTGACCCTGCACCCCTGCTTCTACGTGAAGAACTCCGAGCAGGGCGCGATGAACAGCGTCCCGGCGGAGGAGTACTTCGCCTCGCGCGGCATCGACCAGAGGTTCCTGGTGGACGGCCTGGAGTCCCCCTCGGTGATCACGAGCTGGCTCCGGCCGCTGGAGTACTACGCTGGAACGCTCCGAGACGCGGGATTCGTCATCGCCGACCTGCGCGAGCCGCACCCCACGGCGGAACAGCTGCGCGACGACCCGTGGTGGCGGAAGGGCTTCCCCACCGCCATGTTCCTCCTGCTGATCGCGGAGCGGCGCTAGGGTCGCCGCATGGACCCCGAGCTGGCGGAGCATCCGGACAGGCTCCGGTGGAACGCCAAGTACGGGGACGCTCCCGCGCTGTCGCCCGTCCATCCGCTGGCGGAGCGGGCGCTCGCGCTGGGGTTCCCCGACGGCGCCGTGCTCGACCTGGCCTCGGGGCCGTCCGGCAGCGCCCTGCTGGCCGCCGGCGCCGGGCACCGCGTGACCGCCGTGGACATCTCCGAGACCGCCCTCGGCCGGCTCGGCGCGGAGGCCCGGCGGCGCGGCCTCGGCCCGCTGATCACGCTCGTCCAGGCGGATCTGGGGCGGTGGCGGCCCGAGCCGCCCGGCTACGCGCTCGTCCTGTGCACGGGGTTCTGGGACCGCGCCGTGTTCGGGCGCGCCGCCGGCGCCGTCCTGCCCGGCGGCCTGCTGGCCTGGGAGGCGTTCACCGAGACGGCCCGCCGCGACCGGCCGCGGATGCCCGCCGAATGGTGCCTGGCCCCCGGCGAGCCCGCCTCGCTTCTCCCGGACGGCTACACCGTCCTGGACCAGGCCGACGACCCCTCGGCGGGGAAACGCCGCCTCCTGGCCCGACGCGGCGGCTAGCCGAGGTCGACGACCACCGGGGCGTGGTCGGACGGGCCTTTGCCCTTGCGGGCTTCGCGGTCCACGTAGGCGGAGTCGACCCGCTCGGCGAAGGCGTCGTTCCCGTAGACGAGGTCGATGCGCATGCCGAAGTTCTTGTGGAACATCCCCGCCCGGTAATCCCAGTAGGTATAAGGGTGCGGGCCCTTCATCGGGGTCGGGACGATGTCGTGGAGGCCGAGGCCGAGCAGTTCGGCGAGGGCCTGGCGCTCGGCCGGGGTGACGTGGGTGGAGTCGGCGAAGACGGACGGATCCCAGACGTCGTCGTCCGTGGGGGCCACGTTGTAGTCGCCCGCCGCCATCAACGGCGTCCCCGCGGACAGCTCGTCGGCCAGGGCGTCGCGCAGGGCGGCGAACCAGGCGAGTTTGTAGCGGTAGTGGGCCGATTCCGGGGTGCGGCCGTTCGGCGCGTAGAGCGACCAGACCCGGATCCCGCCGCAGGTGGCGCCGATCGCGCGGGCCTCCGGGACGAGGAGGGCGGGCTCGGTCAGCTTCGCCTGCGCCTCGGCCTCGCCCTCGTATACGGGCTCGCCGGGGAAGCCTTTTGAGACGTCCTCAATGCCGACCCGTGAAAGAATCGCGACTCCGTTCCACCGGCCGTCGCCGTGCGCGGCGGCGGCGTAGCCGAGCTCCGCGACGTCGCCGGCCGGGAAGTCGCGGGCCGCGCACTTGGTCTCCTGCAGGCAGACGACGTCGGGTTCCGTCCCGTCCAGCCAGGCGAGAAGGCGCGGGAGGCGGGCCTTCACCGAGTTGACGTTCCACGTCGCGAGGCGCATCCCCCCAGCCTGCCACCCGGGAGGGGTGGATCATTCCCCCCGCAGAGATATCCTGGCGGCTTCTCCAGTCCCCTGCCGGACGGCACCGCGGTCCCCGCGTGACCGGTAGATTGCGGGTCGGCCTCCTTTACACGGTTTTCACGCTGTGCTTAGCCCGGCCCTGGAAGGGTGGTCACGTTCGCGATGTCGTCTAACCCGGAGCAAGTGAGGAACCATGTCCGAGGATGACAAGCCCCGGGGCAAGCCGACGGTCAAGGCGAAGGCGAAGATTCCGAACGCCCAGAGCATCCGCAGCCCCGAGTTCACCCCGCACGGCATCAGCGCCGGGCGGGGCAGCGGGCTGAACCGGCCGTCCGCCCCGTCCGCGCTCACCGCCAAGCAGGCGCGCAAGCGGCGGATGATGATGATCGCCGGGATCGTGGTGGCCGCACTGGCGATCTCCGGCGGCGTGTACTGGTGGGTCAACCGCCCCGATCCGGTGATCGAGGTGACCGGCAAGTTCGCGGCCGAGCCCGAGGTCGAGATCCCCACCAAGCTCGCGCCGACCACGACGCTGAAGATCACCACCCCGATCAAGGGGACCGGCCGCGCCCTCGCCGACGGCGACACCGCCTACGTCTCGTTCGCCACCTACAAGTGGTCGAAGGACAAGGACGACGAGAACTCGCGCGTCAAGAGCAAGAGCGAGAAGGTCAGCTCCACGTGGGAGCAGCAGGGCCAGCAGCCGGGCGGCCCCCGGCCCCTCGTCCTCGGCAAGAGCGGGCTGAAGGAGATCGACAAGAACCTGGTCGGCAAGACCGTCGGCAGCCGCGTCGTGCTGCAGCTCCCGCCGTCCAAGGACCTCAGCCAGCTGAGCCCGCAGCAGATCACCGACAAGGACGCGGTGGTGTTCGTCATGGACATCCAGGCCGCCGTCCCGAAGGACCCGAAGCCCGAGGGCACCGCGAAGAAGCTGGACGACAAGAACCTGCCGAAGGTCGAGGACAAGGGCGCCAAGGAGCCCAAGATCACGATCCCGGACGTGGACGCGCCGGACAAGCTGCAGGTCAAGACCCTCGTCGAGGGCACCGGCCCGGCGCTGGCCAAGGGCGACGACGCCGTCGTGAACTACGTCGGCAAGATCTGGAAGAGCGGCGACAAGTTCGACTCGAGCTGGGACAACAAGCAGCCGGTGAGCTTCCCGATCGGCACCGGCGCGACGATCCCGGGCTTCGACAAGGGCCTGACCGGCGCGAAGGTCGGCAGCCGCGTCCTGCTCGTGCTGCCGCCCGAGGAGGGCTACGGCAAGGACGGCAACCCGCCCAAGATCAAGGGCGACGACACCCTGGTGTTCGTCGTGGACGTCCTCGCGAAGATCCAGAAGTGAGGACGGGCGCGGCGGGGCCGCGCGCGGGCGGGAGCGCCTGAGGGCGCCGCCCGGAAACGATGTGCGAGCGGCGGGGCACCGATCGGTGCCCCGCCGCTCGGCGTTCGCGGAAAGTCGTCATTGCGGCGTGCGTCACGACAACCGGCGGACCGGATTGCCCGTCCTCTTATCGGGAGGCCATGGGTTGCGCATTGGGCGGCCGGCGCACGCGTCCCCTCAGGTATCGTCGGTAACGCATTAATCACGGGGGGCTTGTGAGCGACAGCGAAAAGGCCCCGGAGGGCGAGGCGCCCACCGGGCCGGCCGAGGTGGACCGGCAGGACACCGAGGCAGCGGCACCGGCCGGCACGGACGGACCGGCGACCGGCACGCTGACCGCGGACACCGAAGAATCCATCGAAGACACCGAATTCTCGGACGTGCAAAACAAATCACAGAACGGCGATAAGAACGGCGAAGCACCCGACTCCGCCGCCGATGCCGTCGAATCGCCCGCTACCGGAACGGCCGCCGCCGAATCGGATGATGCGGGCGAGGCGGAGGAACCCGGCAAGGCGGCAGGTGAGTCCCGTGCGGACTCCGGGGAACCGGCGTCCGATGGTGTTGAGGCGCCGGTCACCGGTGATACCAAGACCATGCCCGCCTCGTCACAGCCCGGCTCGCCACAGCCCGGCTCGTCCGGCCACGGCCGGCCCCGGCGCGGCGGGCCGCCGCCCGGCGGCCGCGGCGGCGGAGGCGGCGGGGGCAAGGGCCCCGGGAAGCCGCGGAGCCGCAGATCGCGGCTGCTGCGCCGGACGCTGTTCCTGCTGCTCGGGTTCATCGGGTTCTGCATCGCGGCGTTCGCCGTCGCCTACCTGTTCACCCCGGTGCCGTCCCCGCAGGAGAAGGCGATCGCGCAGGGGCCGACGTTCTACTACTCCGACGGCAAGACGCAGATCGCGAAGACCGGCATCAACCGGGACGCCGTCGACCTCGACCGCGTCCCCGAGAGCACCCGCAACGCGGTCATCGCGGCGGAGAACGACAGCTTCTACGACGACCCCGGCGTGTCCGTGGAGGGCACCACCCGGGCGTTCTGGTCCACGGTGACCGGCAAGCAGCTGCAGGGCGGGTCCACGATCACGCAGCAGATGGTCCGCAACTACTACGGCGGCATCGGCAAGGAGCGGTCGGTCACCCGCAAGCTCAAGGAGATCATGGTCGCGCTGAAGGTCGACCGGGAGAAGTCCAAGGACTGGATCCTGGAGCAGTACCTCAACACGATCTACTTCGGGCGCAACGCCTACGGGGTACAGGCCGCCGCGCACGCCTACTACGACAAGGACGTCTCCGACCTGACCCCGGCCGAGGGCGCCTACCTCGCGGCGGCGATCCAGCAGCCGAGCAACTTCGCCGACCCGACCGGCCACCAGCGCGCCGCGGCCGAGCAGCGGTGGCGCTCCGTGGTCGGCAACATGGTGCAGGACGGCTACCTGACGTCCGCCGACGCGGCCGCGATGGAGTTCCCGGTACCGGTCAAGCAGAAGATCACCGACGTCCTCAAGGGCCAGAAGGGCTACATGGTCAACGTGGCCAAGAAGGAGCTCACCGAGCGCCGCGGCTACAGCGAGGACGAGATCAACCGCAGCGGGCTGAAGATCACCACGACGTTCGACAAGCGGCTGATGGACGCGATGAAGCAGGCCGTGGTGCGCAACACCCCGGACGGGATGAGCAAGAAGATCCGCACCGGGGCCGTGTCGGTCGACCCGGCCACCGGGCAGGTGCTCGCCTTCTACGGCGGCCGCGGCTACCTGGAGGAGGCGCTGAGCAGCGCCTTCGGCGACTGGGCGCAGGCCGGGTCCGGGTTCAAGCCGATCGCGCTCGCCGCCGCGCTGCAGGACGGACGGTCGCTCGGCACCACCTACGACGGCAGCTCCCCGCAGACGTTCGCCGGGCATGCCATCCACAACGACAGCAACGAGAGCTTCGGGACGGTGAACCTCGTCACCGCCACCCAGCACTCCATCAACACCGCCTACGTCAACCTCGGCCGGGACATCGGCAACGAGAAGATCGCCGAGATGGCGGAGAAGATGGGCATCCCCGCGTCGCAGATGACCGAGGAGCAGCGGAACGCCGCCACGTTCCCGCTCGGCATCGTGTCGCTGCACCCCGTCCAGCAGGCGGGCGTGTACGCGACGTTCGCCTCGGAGGGCGTGCACCGGACGCCGTTCGTGGTGAAGTCCGTCACCGACAACGAGAACCACAAGCGGACGTTCACCGAGAAGGGGAACCGGGCGCTCAGCGCGCAGAACGCGCGGGACGCGACGTACGCGATGCAGAAGGTCGTGCAGGGCGGCACCGGGACGAACGCCCAGCTTCCCGACGGGCGCGACGTCGCGGGCAAGACCGGCACGACCGACGAGGGCAAGGCGATCTGGTTCAACGGGTTCATCCCGCAGATGGCGACGTCCGTCGCGATGTTCCGCGGCGACAACAAGCCGCTGAACATCCCCGGGTACGGCGCGTACGGCGGGCAGCTTCCCGCGCAGATCTGGCGCGCCTACATGACGGACGCCGTCGCCATCAAGGACTACCCGCCCAAGTCGTTCGGGTCGCCGTCGATGCGGCCGGGCGGCGGCTACGACCGGCCGACGGGCCCGAGCACGCCGGGGCGGACGGAGCCGCCGCGCACCATCGAGCCGTCCGGGCCTCCGCCGACCACGGAGGAGCCGGAGATCCCGACGCCGCCGGCCGGCCCGCCCACCACCGTCCGGCCGCCGGACGGCGGAGGCGGCGGAAGCGGCGGCGGTGACACCGGCGGCGGAGGCGATGGCGGAGGCGGCGGCGGGGGCACCGGCGGCGGCGGAGGCGGCGACGGCGGCGGCCGCTCGGGCTCGAGCGGCTGACCTC
>NZ_JBIQHY010000144.1:0-4016 GCF_044508335.1 Actinomadura sp. | reverse complement strand
CACGGCGTTGAGCTGGGAGACGTCGCCGGTGCCGACGGCGGGGGCGGCGGCGCGCAGCTTGTCCGCCTCCGCCTTCAGCGCCTTCTTCAGGTCGCCGTCGTCGGCCTTCTTCGCGAGCCCGTCCAGGCGCCCCGCGAGCTGCTCGGTCGGGGCCCGCCACTGCGCGGGCTCCCCCGCCGGAATGCTCTTGATCTTGGTGACGTACTGCTGGAACGCCTCTTTCGTGTCGGCGCACACCTGGCCGGTGTTGCCGCCGAGCATCCCGCACCCGCTCAGGGCGCCGAGCGCCACCACGCCCCCGGCCAGCGCCCGAACCACCCCGTACCGCATCGCTTCCTCCTGCTCAGTCCCCTTGATCCCCGACCGGACCCGCATATAATTCCGCACTAGGTCATGAGCGCCAGCGTCAAGCCCCGGCTTGCTGGCCGGCAACCCTTCGTCCGCGATGGGGTGCCCCGGGTGAGGACCTGGCCGGACGCGGCACCGCGTTCCGGCAAGCGCGGATCCCGAGCCGACGTCCGGGGTCCCTGACCCGGAAGGTCCCGGTATGCCCACGCTTCTCTCCCCCATCACGCCTGCTGTGACGCGCCCCGAGGGGGTCCGGGTTCGCCGGATTCCGCGCGTCGTGGGGGCGGACGCACCGGTGCCGCTGCGGGACGGCGGCCGCATCCCCTACGCCAACCTCGACTACGCCGCGAGCGCGCCCTGCCTGGAGGCGGTGCACGAGGCCGTCGCCCGCGCGCTGCCGTACTACAGCAGCGTCCATCGCGGCGCGGGCTACGCCTCGCAGGTCACGACGGCCGCGTACGAGGAGGCCCGCGAGACCGTCCGCGCGTTCCTCGGGGCGTGGCGGCGTTCGGCGGTCGTGTTCACCCGCAACACGACCGACTCGATGAACCTGCTGGCGCACGCCGTCCCCGCCGGGACGAGCGTCGTCGTCTTCGAGACCGAGCACCACGCCTCGCTCCTGCCGTGGCGGCGCGCCGTGCGGCTCCCCGCGCCCGCCACCCCGGCCGAGGCGGTGTCCGCCGCCGACCGCGCGCTCCGCTCCTGCCCGGTCGGGCCGCGGCTGCTCGTCGTCACCGCCGCGTCCAACGTCACCGGCGAGCTGTGGCCCGTCGCGGAACTCGCGCGGGCGGCGCACCGCAACGGCGCCCGCATCGCGGTGGACGCGGCGCAGCTCGTCCCGCACCGCCCGCTCGACATGACCGCGCTCGGCCTGGACTACGCCGCGTTCTCCGGCCACAAGCTGTACGCGCCGTTCGGCGCCGGCGTCCTCGCCGGCCGCGCCGACTGGCTGCGCGCCGCCGACCCGTACCTGAAGGGCGGCGGGGCGAGCGCGTCGGTCGGCGCCACGACCCGGTGGGCGCCTGCCGCGGAGCAGCGCCACGAGGCGGGCTCGCCGAACGTCCTCGGCGCGATCGCGCTGGCCGCCGCCTGCACGGCCCTGTCCTCCCGCTGGGACGAGATCGCCGCCCACGAGCAGGCCCTGACCGGGCGGCTGCGGGCCGGGCTCTCCGCCCTGCCGCGGGTGAGAGAACTGTCACTGTGGGGCGGCCGGGCGCCGCGCGTCGGCATCGCGTCGTTCACCGTGGACGGCTGGAACGCCCGCGACGTGGCGCTTACGCTGTCGGAGGAGCACGGCATCGGGGTCCGGGACGGGCGGTTCTGCGCGCACCCCTTCGTCCGGCACCTGGCGGGCGGCGGCACCGCCGTCCGCGCCAGCCTCGGCCTGGGGACGACCGAGGAGCACGTGGACCGGCTGCTCACGGCCCTCGCCGGGCTGACCGAGCGCTGACCTGCGCGTCCCCGCGCGCGGTCAGATGATTATGCTCTTTGGTCCTGTTCGCCCATGTAGCGTAGGCAGTCGCGCGGGGACGAGCACGGAGGAAAACAGGGGGTGGCGACCGTGGCCGACGCGTGGCGACCCACGTCGGAGCTGGAGCACCGACTGCAGGAGACCGTACGGGCCGGGGACCAGGAGAGCTACTTCCGCCTCCTCGCGGACAGCGAACTCGTCGTCCCCGTCCCGCCCGAGCTGGTGGACGGCGTGCTCGCCAACGAGACCCAGCCGTCGTGGCCGACGCAGGAGGAGGACGGCCGCGTCCACGTCCTCGTCTACACCTCCGCGTCGGCGATGCGCGCCTGCCTGGGGCCGTCCTACCAGCACTTCATGACGGTCCGGTTCGGCGACATCGCCGAGACGTGGCCTGACTCCCGCTGGTGGCTCGCCATCGACGCGCCCGCCCACGGCGTCGGCACCGTCCTGCCCATCGAGGCGCGGATGCCGGCCTGGTTCGTCCGCCAGGTCGCCGAGGGCGACGGCCGCCCGCCGCAGGTCGGCCGCGCTCCCGCCCCGTGGGAGGAGCTCCGCGACCAGCACCGCGAGCTGCCCCGGCAGTCGCCCCGCCCCGAGTTCCAGCCGGCGAACGACGTCGAGCGAGAACTGCTGCGCGCCGCCGCGAACAACGACCACGACCTGTTCCTGCAGACCCTCGCGGACACCGACGTCCTGCTGCCCGTCCCCGGCGACATGGACTTCGCGCTCCGCCCCGGCCGCCCCGGCTTCCCCTGGCAGACCCGCGAGGTGGACGGGTCCACGGTCGTGCCCGTCTTCACGTCCCCGGAACGCCTCCACGAGGCGTCCGCGCCCGGCACCGAGTACATCAAGCTGCCGTTCACCGTCGTCCTGCGCTACTGGCCGAACCACGACTGGCCGCTCGCCATCAACTCGGGCTCCCCGGCCGGCGGCACCGTCCTGGCCCAGCAGCTCCCCGGCCTCGCCACCTGGGCCGACCAGCGCGCCGCCCAGCGCATGACGGACCACTTCGAACCGCAGAACGACGTCGAGCAGCGCCTCTTCGACGTGGCCCGCCGCGGAGACACCGACGCCTTCTCCAAGACCCTCCTCGGCGCCCAGGTCCTGGTCCCCGCCGAAGCGGACACCCCTTGGGGGATCGTGCCGGGCGACCCCGACTTCCCGTGGCGGCCCGTCCCCATCCACGGCCGGACGTCCATCCAGGTGTTCACGTCCCTGAAGTGGATGAACGAGGCCATCGGCTCGTCCCGCTTCATCATGCCGAGCCTCCAGGAGATGGTCGCCGCCTGGCCCGACACCGACTGGACGCTCGTCCTCAACCCGGGCACGCCCATCGACGCGTCGATGACGGCCGAACAGCTCCGCACCCTCCGCGGCCCGGCGAGCCCGCCGTCGGCCTCCACGCCCCCGCCCCCCGAGAACCCCGCGGTCCCCGTGGGCCCGGCCGTCCCGCCGGACCAGTCGAGCCACCCGCAGGAGGGCGCCGCCGCGCCGCGCGCAGACCAGGCCCTCACCGCCCACGGCGCCCCCACACCCGAGGGGGCACCCGGCCGGCCGAGCCCGGGACGTGGACCCGCGCACCCGGAGGAGGCGCCGCACAGCGCGTCCGGGATCGCCGGTGAACGCGACGCGGGACAACCCCCCAACGCCGAACCCGGCCGCCACGCAGGCCCTCCACCTGAGGGCGCCGCGGGGAGCACCGGCCCGGCCTCCGTACCCGCCGAAGCGAACACGGCCGCGCCCGGACGGCACGCCGGCAACGCGGGGGCATCCAACCTGGCCGACACCGGGCCGGGCGCGCCTGGCACAGAACCCCGCCCGCAGGCCGCGTCCGGCATGCCGGGCGTCCCCGCAGTTCCGGCCGCCCGGCCGGGAGCCGGACGTGATGCCGCGCATCCCGGGGAAGCGCAGCCCGGCCACGCCGCCGGCTCGCCCCCCGAGGGCAACACAGGAACCCCGAGTACGTCCGATATGCCGGGTCAGCCGGGAGTGGGCGGTCCACCCGCGCACCCTGGGGAAACGCCTCACCAGGATGCCCGCGCGTCCGACATCTCCGGCGGAGCGCCTGGGGCTGGCGCGGACCCCGGCTCCCCGCAGGGAAGCGATGCGGGCACGATGCCGCCCGGCACAGGCGAGTCTGGTCAGCATGCCGGTTCGCCGTACGAGGGCAGCCCGGGCAGCGCGAGCACGTCCAACA
>NZ_JBIQHY010000143.1:0-16989 GCF_044508335.1 Actinomadura sp. | reverse complement strand
CATCAGTGGGGCGGTTTCTGGCCGCCTACGGGGAGCTTTCCACGGCCGCTGTCAGGCTGTGCCGTCGTCCTGCCGCATCCCGGGGCGCCTGAGGACGCCGAGGCGGCTCCGGGTGGGTTCTTGAACTTTCGCAGGCGCTTGCGCTGTATGGCGTGTGGCTTCTTCAAGGACGAGACGGTGGGTTCCGCTGTCTTCGGAGGCCCGGTTGATCCCTACTTTCGGCGGCCGGTGTGGTTGCAGGCGAGTTGCTGCGGACATGTGCTGTGGGCTTATAACGTCCGCCATCTCGATCTGTTGGAAGCCTATGTGGCCGCGAAGCTGCGCGAACGTGGAGATGTCGCGGCGGGCGCTCCGGCGAGCCTGGTGGAGCGTCTCCCCACGTGGCTCAAGGCGGCCAAGAATCGGGCCGAGGTTTTGAGGACGATAAGGCGCTTGCGTTCGACGCTTCCCGCTGAGGCATAGGACCCGCTCCTCCCGTGTTCTTGCAGGCTCGCTCGATCTTCCTATGGCCGCCATGTGATGCTTGGGCTGCGTGAACAGGTCGGGACGGCGGTGGGGCGGGGATGGGCGGACGACGCAGGGGCGGCCGGGGATTGAGGAGATACCGGCTCCACAACCTCGGGCCTTTCGCCGTCACCCAGCTCGTGATCGGCATCGGGTTCCTGATGATCTGGCCCTTCGTCTTCGGCGTCTTGGTGGAGGACGTCACGGCCACCGGGCGCGCCGCGAAAGGCGAGGGGGTTCCCGGCACGTTCACTGCGCTGTCGGAATCGTGCGGGCGCGGCGGGTGCACCTGGTACGGGACGTTCACGACCGACAGCCTCTTCCAGCTGACCCATGGAAGCGTCCAGCTCAGAGGGAAAGGCACCCGTTCCATTGAGGCCGGGGACGCGATTCCCGCCCTCGACGTCGGCTCAGGAGACTTCGTCCAGATGAAGGGCGGGTCGCCGGATTGGGACCACCCGCTCGGCGTCGGGGCCATCGCCGTGGTGGTCGGCGGCCTCGGGGTGGGGCTGAACGCCATGGTGATGTGGGGCGTCTACTGGACGCGGGCCGCTCCCGCGTCGCGCAGGCGGCAGGCGAGCGAACGGGAGGGTTCCCGGCTGGGCCGCCTCGGCGACCGAGACCGGTGGGGCTGGCGGGCGCGGCCGGCCGCGTCCACCGTCCGGGTGAGAATCGCGAGGTCCAGGGGGCGGACGCTGGCCGCGGCCGTCGGTGTGCTCTCATTGGCGGCCTGGCTGGGGCTGTTCATCCTGATCTGGGATGAGTTCAACGAGGAGACCACCCGCGCCGAACTCGTAGGGGCGTTGTGGTTGCCGCTCTTCGCGGCGGTCCTCGTGGGGGTGGCGATCCAGACGCTCAGGCTGGTGCTGGTCCGGCCTCGGCTCTGGGTGACGGACGACGAGATCGTCATCTGGGACGCGCTGCTGCTCTGGAAGGTGCTGCGCGTCCCGCGCACCGCGATCGCAGCGATCCATTACGGCGATGAGCCGCGGCGGCGCCGGATCGAGGACGGCGTAACACAGTTGACGCCGTTCCGGGAAGAACTCAACCTCGTCCTGCAGATGCGGGACGCCATTCCCCTCCCCGCGCGCCGGCTGCGGTGGGGGAACTGGTTCTGGGTCATGCTGACCTTGCGGGATCTGAATCCGCATAGGCCCATGCCTCAGCGGGGACGGCGGGTCCGCTGGCTGTGTCTTCGGGTGAAGGAGCCGCGCAGGGCGGCCACCGACCTCGACCGCTGGCTGGCGGAGGGCGAAGCGCGGCCGGTGCCGGGGTCCGCGCCGGTCGATCACTTCCATTACGCCGCCGCCCGTACGCACCGCGGCACCGGCACTGCGCGCATCAAGATCAAAGGCCGGCTCCCCCAGCCGGTGCTGGCCGAGTTCAGGAACGAAGGCCCCGGGACGCTCCGGGCCTGGCTTCGACGCACCGAGTTCGGCCGCGGCACACCGGTCGTGGTGTGTACCAGGGCAGCGACGATCGTCCTGGACGACCGTCTGGTGTCCGACAAGGCGCTCACGAAGAGGTTCCTGCACGTCGAGGCGGAGGGGCCGTGGACCGTCACGATCTGCGGTCCGGAACGCGGGCGCGGCTTCACCGGCTCGGCCACGGGCAGCGGACACGAGGTGCTCAGCTACCAGGGGCCGCCCGGAATCGCCGTCATGACCTGCCCGGACGGGCAGCCCCACCAGGTGCACCTGCACGGGCCTGACCTGGTCGCGCTCCACGGCTGCGATCCGGTCGTGGCCGGCGCGGTGCCCGGCACGCCATCCCTGCCGAGCCGGAGCACGTTCGCGGTCCCGGCGCAGGCGATACTCCAGGTGAGAACCGCCGCAACGGACTGGCGGATCGAGGTCACGCCTCTCGGACAGGCCGACGACCGCGCCAAAGCGCCGACCGGCCGCGTCCGGCCGTTCGAGCACTCCCTGTCCGGTGACCGGACCGCCGTGGTGCGCTACCTGGGCCCACCGGGACCGGTGCTGTTCCACAGCGGGAACGCGTTCGGCCTCCTCCAACTCGACGACGCCACCCTGATCCCCGTCCGGACGCTCGCCCTCCCGGACGGCGGCCAGGCCGACGGCACCGAGATCCACCTCCGCCCCCGCGCGCTCCTCCAGGTCACCGGAGGCAGCGGCACCTGGTCCTTGAAGGAAGCCCACCTCACGGAAGCAGCAGGCTACGAAGGGCCGTCATCCGCCTCGACGGCGTAGTCCGCCAGCTGAGGGGGCAGCGGCAGGCCGTGCTTCTCGGCGAGGAAGAGCGTCTGCGCGTAGAGACGGGCTTGCTTAGCGACGTCTCCGATGACCCAGGCGTTGGTCTCGCCGACGTCACGATCGACACGACCGGGATCCCCTTGGCCGCCGCCGCGCTCCCAGCTGGTGGTGCAGCGGTGCCCCTCGGGCAGTTCCGCGGCGGCGCTGCGCTTCCGGCGCCCGCGATGCGCGAGCGGCGGTCCCGTCCGGGACGCGCGGCGCCGCCTCGGCCGGCGAGGACCGGGGCCGCGGTCCTCACCGGCCGGCGCCGTCCCGCTCAGGACGCGACCTCGGCGCGGGCCGCCTCGTCGAACAGGGGGTTCGTCATCGCGACGATCTTGGGCCGGAACCTGCCCTTCGCGCACACCAGGCCGGTGGCCTTCTCGCCCGGGGCGAGCTCGGTGGTGGCGATCTGCCCCTCGTAGTCGCCGAGGGCGGTGCTGGTGTCGTGCTTGGTCTTCTTGGTGTCGGTGATCGAGAAGTAGAGCGGGTTGACCTCCAGCTGCTTCTTGGTCTGGTTGGTGACGGTGACCTTGACGCAGGACAGGGCGCCGCCGTCGCTCAGGACGCTCCGCTTCGCGGTCGCCCGCTTGGCGGTCAGCTTGATCGGGAACTTCTCGGCCTTGCCCTCGGCGCCGCTCTTGCCGGCGGACTTGCCGGGGCTCGCCGACTGGACGGCGACCGGGTCCTCCTCCAGGTTGCAGCCGGCGGCGAGGACGGCGACCGCGACGAGGCCGATGGTGATCTTGCGCATGGTGTGCTCCTTGGTGTCAGGGGGTGAGAGCGGAGGCCGGAAGGCCTCCGCTCGGGCGGCTCAGCCTTGGGCCGCCGCGAGCAGTTCGAAGAACTCCTCGTGGTCGATGACGGTGATGCCGTGGCCGCGGTCGCGGAGCCGCTGCGCCTTGGCGTGCTTGCCGGTCGTGGTCGCTCCGGGCGCGAGCCGGTGGGGCTCGACGCCGCCGAGCACCAGCAGGTCGACGAAGCGGGTGACGTCGTCGGCGATGTGGGCTCCGAGGGCCGCGATCCGCCGGGCGGCCTCCGCCCTCGTCATGCCGGGCAGCTTTCCGGTGAAGCAGACGGTGGCCCCGTAGAACGGGTTGTCGGGGTCGGCGCCGGGGTCGGCGGCCGGGGACGGCTCGGGCGGTGCGCCGCCCCGGTGGACGCACCCCCGGCGGACGCCGCCGCGGTAGGAGCCCATCCGGATCCCGTGGGCGGCGAGGAGGTCGCCGAGCCTGGCCGTCCCCTGCCGGCGCAGCGCGGCGATCATCACCTCGGCCGCGGCCCGCGCGTCGGCGGCGGCGTCGTGATGCCGGGGAAGGTCGATGCCGAGGGCGCCGGCGAGCACCGGCAGCTTGTACGACAGCAGGCCGTCCCAGGCGCGCCGCGCGACGACGAGCGTGCATGCGAAGCGGAGGTCGGGGACGGGCAGGCCGACGGCCCGGCACGCGTCGGCGAGCACTCCGATGTCGAAGGCCGCGTTGTGCGCGACGAGCGGGGCGCCGCCCGCGAACTCGACGATCCGCTCCAGCGTCTCGGGCCAGCCGGGGGCGTCCCGGACGCGGTCGGCGGTGATGCCGTGGATGCGGACGTTGCAGGCGTCGAAGTGGTCGTGCCCGGCGGGGGGCTTGATGAACGACGACCACTCTTCGACGATCTGCCGTTCCTTCACCTTGACGAGGCCGACCGAGCACGGGCTTCCCCGCAGGGAGTTCGCCGTCTCGAAGTCGATCGCCACCCACCCGGTCATCCCGTGCTCCTCGCGCCCTGGCCGTCTGAAAGCACCATCATGAGAGCATGCTGTGAAAGCACTGTCAAATGCTTTCGCGGCATTGGGTGGTGTACAGTGGCGATGCTCCCGAAAGCTGACAAGGATGTGCCGATGGCATCGCAGAGCGAGCAGCTGACCGCCGCCGAGATCTCCCGGCTCGCCGGCGTGACGCGCGCGACCGTGAGCAACTGGCGCCGGCGCCACCCCGACTTCCCGCAGCCCACCGGCGGGACGGAGGCCAGCCCGAGCTACGACCGGCAGCAGATCGAGGCATGGCTGGACGCCCGTGGCCGCCTCCCGGCCCGCTCGTCCAGCGACGAGCTACGGGCCCGCCTGCGCGGCCGCCCGCCGGGCGAGATCGAGGCCGTCGCGCTGTTCACGGCGCACCTGGCCGGGCTGGACGCCCGCGAGCGCGCCGCGACCGCGAAGCTGACCGACGGCGAGCTGACCGCGCTGCTCGCCGAAGCCCTCGCCTCGACCGGGTCCGGCGCGACGGACGACGCGAAGACACCCGCGACGGACGACGCGAAGACACCCGCGACGGGTCGCGCGAAGGCGCCCGCGACGGGTCGCGCGAAGGCGCCCGCGACGCTGCTGCGAGCGGCCGCGCAGGTCGCGCACCAGGAAGGCCCGCTCGCCGCCTTCGACGTCCTCGACGAGCACACCGAGGCGCCGATCGGCGTCCGCGGGACGCATCCGACACCGGACGCGCTCGCCGATCTGATGGCCGCGCTGGTGACGACCGGCCACGCGCGCGTCCGCAGCGTCCTCGACCCGGCCTGCGGCGGCGGGCGCCTGCTCGCCGCGGTCGCCGCAGCCCTTGAGCCCGGCGCGGACGTGCGCGGCCAGGAGTACCGTCCGGTCACCGCGGCCCAGGCCAGGGCCCGGCTGGCGGAGGCGGCGCCGCGAGCCTCGGTGGACGTGCGGACCGGCGACAGCCTCCGCGACGACGCCTTCCCCGGCCTGCACGTGGACGCCGTGGTGTGCAACCCGCCCTACGGCGACCGCGACTGGGGCCACGACGAGCTGGCGTTCGACACCCGGTGGGCCTACGGCGTGCCGCCGCGTTCGGAGCCTGAACTCGCCTGGGTCCAGCACGCCCTGGCGCATCTGGCCGAGGGCGGCCAGGCCGTGCTCCTGCTGCCGCCGGCGACCGCGTCGCGGCCGTCCGGCCGCCGGATCCGGGCCGAGCTGATCCGGCAGGGCGCGCTGTGCGGGGTGATCGCCCTCCCCGCGGGCCTCGCCGTGCCGCACCACATCGGGCTTCACCTGTGGATACTCCGGGCCCCCGACGCCGGGCGGCCCGGCCGTGACCTGGTTCTCCTGATGGACGTCTCCGCCGGCGAGGGCAGGGCCGCCGACGCCGGCAAGCTCCACGAGACGATCGCCGGGACGTGGCGGGCGTTCACCGAGACCGCCGCCGAGTTCGCCGAGATCCCGGGAACCGCGCGCGCACTCCCGGCGATCGACCTCCTGGACGAGCTCGTCGACCTCTCGCCCGGACGGCACGTCCGCATCGCGCCCGTGATCACCCCCGACGCGGCCCTGCGCGACGTCGCCCGGCTCATCGAGCGCCTCGAAGCGGACGTCGCCGCGCTGGCCGCCGCGACCGAGATCGGGCCGCTGGCCTCGGCCGGGGAGGCGAGCCGCACCTGGCGAACCGCGACGGTCGCCGACCTGACCCGCGGCGGCGCCCTGGCCGTCCACAAGGGAACGCGGGCCGCCACGACCGACCCCGTGTCCGCCGACCACGCGGACCGGCCCGTCCTGCGGGCGCGCGATCTGATCGGCGGGACGCGGGCCGGCGGCGACGCGCGCGGACTGCACCTGGCCGATCCGATCGTCGTCGAGGCGGGCGACGTCCTGATCACCCAGATCGTCGGCCCGCACGGCGTCGCGGCGCGCGTGGCGGACGAGGAGGACGCCGGATGCCTGCTCGGCAACGGCGTGTTCCTGCTGCGCCCCGACCCGGCGCGACTCGACCCGTGGTTCCTCGCCGGATTCGTCAGCGCGCCCGACAACGTCAGCCAGGCGACGACCGGCAGCTCCACGCAGCAGCTCGTGGCGTCCCGGCTGCGCGTCCCGCTCCTTCCGATCGGCGAGCAGACCGCCTACGGCCGCGCGTTCCGCAAGGTGGACGAACTCCGGAGCACCGCACGGAACGCCGCGAACCACGCCGACGAGGCAGCGGACCTCATAGCCACCACCCTCAGCAGCGGTGCGCTGCTCCCCCCGGGGATCGAGTTGCCATGAGCCGCAGCGCAGGCCGTCCCGCATGCCCCAGACTTGAGAATCCCTGCTCCGCAGGCCGGCGCATCCGGAGGGGAACCCGTTGAACTCGAGCAAGCACACCGAACTGGTCAACCACGCCTGGTCGGTCGCGGACCTGCTGCGCGGCGACTTCAAGCAGTCGGAGTACGGCAAGGTCATCCTGCCGTTCACCGTGCTGCGCAGGCTGGAGACCGTCCTGGAGCCGACCCGGGCGGCCGTCCAGGAGACGGTGGAGCGGTTCAAGGGCAAGGACATGGACACCGACCGGTTCCTCCGCCGCGCGTCGGGCCAGTCGTTCTACAACACCACCGGCTACACCCTCGCGAAGATCGCCAACGACCCGGAGCACGCCGCGACGAACCTCACCATGTACATCGCGGGCTTCTCCCCGAACGCGCGGGAGGTGCTGGAGAAGTACGAGTTCGCCCAGCAGATCAGGCGGCTGGACGGCGCGAACCTGCTCTACAAGGTCGTCGGGCGCTTCGCCGACCTGGACGTCCGCCCCGAGGTCGTGCCCAACCACGCCATGGGCTACTTCTTCGAGGACCTCATCCGGCGCTTCTCGGAACTCTCCAACGAGACGGCCGGTGAGCACTTCACGCCGCGCGAGGTCATCAAGCTGATGGTGAACCTGCTGGTGGCGCCGGACGCGGACGCGCTCAGCGTGCCCGGCGTCGTCCGCAAGGTGCTGGACCCGGCCTGCGGCACCGGCGGGATGCTCAGCACGACGCAGGAGTACATCACCTCGCTCAACCCGGACGCGACGGTCGAGGTGTACGGGCAGGAGCTCAACCCCGAGTCGTGGGCGATCTGCCGGTCCGACCTGATGATCAAGGGGCAGGACCCGGACCACATCGCGTTCGGCAACTCCTTCAGCGACGACGGCCACCGGAACGCCAAGTTCGACTACCTGCTGGCCAATCCGCCGTTCGGCGTCGAGTGGAAGAAGGTCAAGGAGGAGATCGAGCACGAGTACGAGACGCTCGGCGAGTCCGGGCGCTTCGGGGCGGGGCTGCCGCGGATCAACGACGGCTCGTTCCTGTTCCTCCAGCACATGATCTCGAAGATGAAGCCGCGGGAGGCCGGCGGCAGCCGCATCGCGATCGTCTTCAACGGCTCGCCGCTGTTCACCGGCGCCGCGGAGTCGGGCGAGTCCCGGATCCGCCAGTGGATCATCGAGAACGACTGGCTGGAGGCGATCGTCGCGCTGCCCGACCAGCTGTTCTACAACACCGGGATCTCCACCTACTTCTGGATCGTCACCAACCGCAAGCAGCCCGACCACGAGGGCAAGGTCGTCCTCCTGGACGCCCGGGACTACTGGCAGAAGATGCGCAAGTCCCTGGGCGACAAGCGCAAGGAGATCGGCGACGGCCAGGACGGGCGCCCCGACCACATCGGCGAGATCACCCGGCTCTACGGCGACGCCCTGGAGGTCGCGGCCGACCCTGAGCACCCGCTGCACGGCAAGGTCAAGGTCTTCCGCAACCAGGACTTCGGCTACCGCCGCATCACCGTCGAGCGTCCCCTCAAGCTGCGTTTCGAGCTGACCGAGGAGACCTTGGCGGCGCTTGAGGCCGCCAAGCAGGTGCAGAAGCTCGACTACGCCGAAGCTCTCATCGACGCGGTGCGGCCGCTCCTGGGGAGCGGCTGGCCGACCAAGGCGGAGATGCTCAACGCGCTCATGGGCGCGGTCGTGGACGCCGGCCTGCAGTGGCCGCCCGGCGCCGCGTTCGCCAAGGCCGTCCGCGACGCCATCGGCGTCCGCGACCCCGGCGGCGAGACCCAGTACGTGCGCAAGGGCGTCATCGAACCGGACACCGACCTGCGCGACTACGAGAACGTCCCGCTGGACCAGGACGTCGAGGACTACCTCAAGCGCGAGGTCCTCCCGCACGTCCCGGACGCCTGGATCGACCACACCAAGACCAAGATCGGCTACGAGATCCCCTTCACCCGCCACTTCTACGTCTACAAGCCCCCGCGCCCCCTGGCGGAGATCGACGCCGAGCTGAAGGCCCTCGAAGCCGAAATCCAGACCCTCCTCAGCGAGGTCACCGAATGACCGTGGTGCGCATCAAGTCGGCGGTCTCCAACCCGGTGGAGAAGTCGGACGGCACGCCACGCCCCTTCATCGCCTTGGAGGACATTGAGAAGGGCACCGGCAGGCTGCTCACCTCGCAGCTCGCCGTGAAGGCGGCCGGGGACAGCGTCGCCCACCGGGCCGGAGACGTGCTGTTCAGCAAGCTCCGCCCCTACCTCGCCAAGTCGTACATCGCCACCGAGGCCGGCACCGCGACCGGGGAGCTTCTGGTGCTGCGCCCAGGGCCGAGGGTCGCCCCGGAATTCCTCTTCTACCTGACGCTGTCGCGGCCGTGGATCGAATGGGCGACCACGACCGCGTACGGGTCGAAGATGCCCAGGACGTCATGGGAGCTGGTCGCGGAACACCGCGCCTGGCTTCCGTCCGTGGAGGAGCAGCGGCGCATCGCCGGTTTCCTGGACGCCGAGACCGCCCACATCGACCGGCTCGCCGGCGACTACGGCAAGCTGAAGGCGCTGTTCATCGAGCGGCACCAAAGGGTCATCGACTCCAACTTCGAGCCGATCGAAGACACCACGATTCCCCTGAAGTACATGGTCCGCTTCATTGAGGGTCCGGGGATCATGGCGGAGGACTTCCGGTCGTCCGGCGTGCCGTTGGTCCGGCTGCGCGGGCTCAAGGACGGAAATGTCACGCTGACCGGCTGCAACTACCTGGACGCCGCGATGGTCGCCAAAAGGTGGAGCAAGTTCGCTCTCAGGCTCGGCGACCGCGTGATCAGCGGCAGCGCCACCATGGGAGAAGTCTCCTCTGTCACCTCGCCCGAGGTCGTGGGCGCCATCCCGTACACCGGGCTGATCATCCTGCGTCCCACGTCCCCGGAAGTGGACATGGACTACGTCGAGTGCTTCCTACAGTCATCGTCGTTCTTCAAGCAGATCGACGCCCTCAAGGCGGGCGCGGCCATGCAGCACTTCGGCCCCACGCACCTGGCACAGATCAGGATGCCGCTGCCGGACATGGGCACTCAGCTGCAGATTTCTAAGGAAGTGAAACGCGCGACCTCCCAGATGCAGCAGATGAGGGACCTCGTGGACCGGCAGCTGTCCCTGCTGGCGGAGCGCCGCCAGGCGCTGATCACGGCAGCGGTCACAGGGGAGTTCGATGTTTCTACGGCATCCGGTCGTGGGGTTGCGGAGTAGGGCATGAGTCCGGTGCATGACGAGAAGGCGTTCGGGGACGCGATCGTCGCGGCGATGCTCAAGGGCGGCTGGCAGGAGGGCGATCCGCGCGACTACCGGCCGGAACTCGGCCTGGACACCCGGCAGCTCTTCACCTTCATCGGTGCCACCCAGGGCGACGAGTGGGAGCGGCTCGTCATGCTCTACGGGAGCAGCACCGAGGCCGCGCAGGTCGGTTTCGCCAAGCGGCTCGATAGGGCGATCGCGGAAGACGGGGTGCTCACCGTCCTGCGGAAGGGCGTGAAGGATCGGGGCGTCCTGATCCGCGTCGCCTACTTCAAGCCGAACCTCGTGCTGGACGACTCCGCCCTGAACGAGTACCGGGCCAACCGGCTGACGGTCGTGCGCGAGCTGGAGTACGCGACCAAGCAGGCCGACAAGGGCAACCGGCTCGACCTGGCATTGTTCGTCAACGGGATTCCGGTCGCGACGGCCGAGCTGAAGAACCCGCTGACCGGGCAGGGCGTGGAGCAGGCGAAGGAGCAGTATCGGCGCGACCGCGACCCGAGTGAGCTGATCTTCCGGCAGCGGGTGGTGGCGAACTTCTGCGTCGATCCCGACCTTGTCTTCGTCGCGACGCAGCTGCGGGGGCAGAAGACGCGGTTCCTGCCGTTCAACACCGGGTCCGAAGGGCCGGGGCAGCCTGGCGGCGCGGGCAATCCGTCGCCGGTCGAGCCCGGAACGTACGCGACCTCGTATCTTTGGACGCGGATCTGGGAGCCGGAGAACTGGCTGGACATGCTCCAGCGGTTCGTCCACGAGCAGAAGTCCAAGAGCGCCGGCGGCCGCACGAGCAAGACGATGATCTTCCCGCGCTACCACCAGTGGGATGTGGTCAAGAAGCTCACCGCGCACGCCGCCCGCTACGGGGCCGGTCACAACTACCTGGTGATGGCCTCCGCAGGTTCCGGCAAGTCGAACACCATCGCATGGCTGTCGCACCGGCTGTCGTCGCTCCACACGCCCGTGAACGCCGCCGAGCTTGCGCCGGAGGCGGTGGCGAACGGGGTCGAGCCGGGGACGCCGGTCTTCGACAAGGTCGTCGTGATCACCGACCGGCGGAACCTGGACGCCCAGTTGCGGGAGACGATCGGCGCGTTCGAGCAGACCGCCGGGCTCGTGGTGAAGATCGACGAGAAGACCGGCGCGAAGTCCGAGCAGCTCGCCAAGGCGCTGTCCCGGTCGTCCGGGAAGATCATCACGGTGACGCTGCAGACGTTCCCGGCGCTGATCGACTTCTTGAAGCGCAACCCGACCGAGATCGCCGGTCACCGGTTCGCGATCGTCGTGGACGAGGCGCACTCGTCTCAATCCGGGGACGCGGCGACGGCGGTCAAGGCCGCGCTCCGCGACCTGGGCCTGGACGCCGACGACGAGGACGAGGGCGCCACGACGGTCGAGGCCAAGCTGGAGCGCAAGGCCGCGCAGCGCTCCCAGGCGTCCAACCTGTCCTACTTCGCGTTCACGGCGACGCCCAAGAGCAAGACGCTGGAGCTGTTCGGCACGCTGGACACCGTGGCCGGCAAGGCCACGTACCGGCCGTTCCACACCTACTCGATGCGGCAGGCCATCGAGGAGGGCTTCATCCTCGACCCGCTGCGCAACTACGTCACGTACGACACCTATTGGAAGCTCGTCAACAAGAACCCGGACGAGCGGGAGGTCGACCCGTCCAAGGCGAACACGCTGCTGGCGCGGTACGCGGTGACGCACCCCTCGACGGTCGCGCAGCACGCGAAGATCATCGTGGAGCACTTCCGGGCGCACACTCAGGGGCGGCTCGGCGGACGCGCCAAGGCCATGGTGGTGACCGCGTCCCGCAAGAGCGCCGTGCAGATGTCGCGTGCGATCAAACAGCACATCGACGACATGGGATACGGCATCGGCGTCCTGGTGGCGTTCTCCGGCTCCCTCACGTACGAGAAGGAAGAGGTCACCGAGTCCAAGGAGAACGGCGGCCTGCCCGAGGGCGCCCTTCCCAAGGCGTTCGCGTACACGCGGGCCGACGACCTGGCCGCGCATACGGGCGGACGCGGCAAACCCGAATACCGCATCCTCGTCGTGGCCGAGAAGTACCAGACCGGCTTCGATCAGCCGTTGCTGACGACGATGTACGTCAACAAGAAGCTGGCGGGTATCTCGGCCGTCCAGACGCTGTCCCGACTCAACCGAACCGCCGACCGCAAGAGCCAGACCGACCTGGCGGTCGTGGACTTCGTCAACGACGCCGAGGACATCCAAGAGGCATTCCGCCCCTACTACGAGGAGGCGATGACCCTCCCGTCAGACCCGAACCTCCTCTACACCGCGCAGAGCCGCGTCATGTCGGCGCAGATCCTCGTCAACGCGGAGATGGAGGAGTTCGCCCGCGCCTACCTCGAAGCCGAGGAGAGGGCCGCCGGCTCTACGGCACGATGGGAGAAGCTGCACGCCGAGCTGTACCGGCTGCTGAATCCGGCCGTCGTGCGCTTCACCGCGCTGATCGACAGCGAGGACGAGGACGACCACGAGACAGCCGAGGACTTCCGCGCGAACCTCAATGACTATGTGCGGAAGTACGGGTTCCTTTCGCAGATCGTCCCGTATCACGACGCCGAGCTGGAGCGTCTCCACCTGTACGGGAGGCACCTGCTCAACAGGCTCCCGAGGCGCGCTGACGGCGGCGTCGACATCGGCGAGATCGACCTAAGCCACATGCGGGTCGAGAAGACCGGCGAGCACGACCTCAGGCTCACCCCCGAAGGCGCGACGGTGGTGAAGGGATTCGGGGACGGCGCCGGCGGCGCCAAGGAGCCGGAGAAGTCGCGTCTCGCAGAACTGATCGAGAGGTTCAACGCCAAGTTCGGCACGGACTTCACCGAAGAGGACATCATCCAGCCGTTCGAAGAGGCGATGGCCGACCCCAAGGTCAAACAGGCCGCGGTCGCCAACAACGACCAGGAGAACTTCGGGGTCGTCTTCGACAAGGTCTTCGAAGACAAGATGATGGACCACGTCGACTCCATCGCCACCCTCGGCGAGAAGTACTTCGGCTCCGACCCCGAGTTCAAGTCGTCCCTGAACAGCCGCGCCCGACGTGCCGCCTGGCAACTGCTGCGCGAACAGGCCGGCGTCGCCTGATGCCTTCGTCCGTCCAGCCGTCCCCGAGCGAATCGGAGGGCGGCTGGACAGGCCATCTCCGCTCTCGAAACACTTAGCCAGGGCAAACAACGGCGAGTGCACGCGGAGCAGGAATGCCGGTCAGGACCATTGCCGACCGCTATGAACTGATCGAGGAGATCGGGTCCGGCGGCATGGGCACGATCTGGCGCGGCTACGACTCCGTCCTGGACCGCGAGATCGCCGTCAAGGCCATCCGCCCCGAGATGCTGCTCGCACCCGAGCACATCGCCGACCTGGCCGAACGGTTCCGCCGCGAGGCGCGCGTCACCGCCCGCATCCAGCACCACGGCGTGCCCCAGGTGTACGACGCCGTCCTGGACGCAGACTCCGCGGATCGCCTCTACCTGGTGATGCAGTACATCCCGGGCAGGAACCTGCGCTCCTACATCGACCCGGCCGACCCGCTGCCGGTCGCCTGGGCCGCCGCGATCGGCGCGCAGATCGCCACCGTGCTCTCCCACGCGCACGCGATCCCGGTCGTGCACCGCGACCTGAAACCCGACAACGTCCTGGTGACCGATGACGGGACGGTCAAGGTCCTCGACTTCGGCATCGCCGCGATCCTCCGCCGCGACGTCACCAGGATCACCGTCACGGGCAGCCCGATGGGCACCAGCCGGTACATGTCGCCCGAGCAGGTCAACGCCGCGCAGGTGACCCCGCAGAGCGACCTCTACGCTCTCGGCTGCGTCCTGCACGAACTGCTGTCGGGGACGCCCGTCTTCAACGGCAAGAGCCAGTACGAACTCTGGAAACAGCACATCACCGCCGAGCCCAAGCCGCTGCGCAGCCTGCGTCCGGACGTGCCGCCGGAGCTGCAAGAACTCGTCCTGGACCTGCTCGCCAAGAAGCCCGAACAGCGACCGGCCGACGCCTACGCCGTCTACGAGCGCCTGCTCCCGTTCCTGCCGTCCCCCGGCTCGCCGGCGCTCACCACGAGCCCGCGGCTCGGCGAGATGCCCGACCCGACGCTCCTGTACCGGCAGCCGAACGCCCCTCGCCGCCGCCCGCGCCGTCCTGCTCCGGTTCCGGCAGCGCCGCCGACCGTGCCGCACGCACCGACCACACCGCCCACCCAGCTCCAGAACGCCATCGAAGACGCGCTAAAGCGCTCCACGCAGCTCCTCGAATCCGAGCGGTTCGCGCAGGCCGCCGACGCTGTTGAGGCCGTCATCGGCCCGGCCGCCAAGGTGCTGGGTTCCGAAAGCCCGGACCTGCTCAAGCTCCGCTTCCACCGCGCGCTGATCCTCTTCCTCGGCGGGGACTCGCGCACTGCCCTCCCGGAGTTCGACTCCCTGGCCGACGCCTACGCCCGCACCGCCGGGCCGTCCAGCGATCGCGCCCTGGAGTCCCGCCGCTATGCGGCCCACTGCCGCGCCAACCTCGGCCAGAACACCGTGGCGCTCGACCAGTTCCGGCGCCTCCTGGACGACGTAGCCGCCGCCGACAGCCACGCCAGCGAACTCGCCCTCGACATCCGGTACAGCATCGGCATGCTCCTGCTGTCCGCCGACGACCGAGCCGCCGCGGAGAACGTGTTCGAGTCCCTCTACCAGGACCACCTCGTCATCAGCGGCCCCGACGACGAACGCACCCGCGAAATCGCCGACATCCTCACCCGCATCCGCCTCCCCACGTCTCCATAGCGGCACCGGAGCACAGAAAGTGCCCCAATGCGGTCGCGGGCAGCTTTTCGCGCGGCAGCCGATGGTTGAGCGGGCTCGTGAGCACGCATTCCGATGGGTAGCGGAGGGGCGGACGGGAGGGAACGCCCCTCCGCTGGTCTTCAAGTGCGGTCGATGACCGCGAAGACGACCTTGCCGGCCTTGCCCGCGAGCGGGCGGACGCCCCAGCGGCGGGAGAACTGGTCGACGATGAACAGGCCCCGGCCCACCTCGCTGACCATGTCGGCTTCCCGCACGTGCGGCAGGACGCACGTCGCGTCCTGGACCTCCATCCACAGGGCGTCGTCCTCGGTGCGGTCCAGCCGCAGAATCACATCGCCGTCCTTTTCGGACGCGTAGAACAGCGCGTTGGTGACCAGCTCACTCGCCACCAGGCACGGTACGAAGTCGTCCATGCCCCACTGGCCGACGACCAGCCGCACGAACTGCCGGACCTCCGCGACGACCTTGAGGTCCTGCTTCACCACCATCTCGTTCCGCGTCGCCGCCTGGCCCATGACCTCTCCTCACTGTGTGTGGCGAACACCACACATTTAGCAAGGTTCCCAGCTACGATGCTGTTACCGAGCTGGCTTGGTAACGACTGGTGACACACGCACCCTCTCGGCGAGGTACCAAGAAGGGGAAACTTTGCGATCATGCCCCCAAGACGCCAACGCCCCAAGGAGTCCCCCGCCCTGATCGCGTTCGGTGGACAGATGCGCCGAATGCGCGAGGCAAAAGGCATCACCCAACAGTCCATCGCCGACCGCACGAACATCAGCAAGGCTCAGGTGAGCCGTATCGAAAACGGCACCAGGCGGGCTACACGGTCATTCGTGGAGCAGGTCGACCGCATTCTCGGCTCCGACGGAGCCCTGAACAAGCTCTGGGAAGACCTGAACAGGGACGGCCACCCGGTCCCGATCTGGTTCGACTGGCCCAAGATCGAGATGGATGCGGCGATGCTTGTCTCGTGGGAGCCCATGCTGATCGCGGGCCTCGCCCAGACTCCGGCCTACGCGTCCGCCCTCCTGCAAGGCAACGAAGAGGCCGTGGCAGCGCGGCTCGCTCGCCAAGAGATCCTTAAGGGGCGCGACAGACGCACGCCTCCGGAGCTTGTGCTGCTGGTCGACGAGCAGGCGCTTCGTCGTCCGGTCGGCACAGCCGAGACGATGAAGGAGCAGTTGGAACACCTATTGGACCTGAGCATGTTGCCCAACGTCACGGTTCAAGTAGTGTTAGAAAGTGGCGAGCACGATGGCAACATGGGCGCGTTCACCATCGCCACGATGGACGATCGAAGTGAGGTTGCATACGTCGAGACGGCGATTCGCGCCATCACGACGGATGATCCGACGGACTTGTCCGTGCTGGCGCGTACTCTAAACGCTCTTCGTTCACGGGCACTCACCGAAGAGATGTCGCGCGAGTTGATTAGAAAGGTGGTCCGGGAGAGATGGACCTGAGAAACGTCAAGTGGCGCAAGAGCAGCTACACCGGCTCCAACGGCGGCAACTGCGTCGAGTTGGCTGAAGTGGCCGGCTCGGTGGTCGCGGTGCGGGACAGCAAGGACCCGGACGGCCCCGTCCTCCTGCTCACCCGCACCGCCCTGCGAACCGCCGTCCAAACTGTGAGAGACGCCCACTGATCATCCGACGTCACCACCCGGCTCCCGACCTACCGAGCAGCAGCCATAGAGGGCAGAGCGATCACAAACAAGCCAGCCGTCCGGCATCACCACTAACAATCCGGCGGGATCTGTCCAACCTCACGAACCCCTAGTCGTGCACCTCATCAGGTGCTCACGCAGGCAACATCACGTGAACTGATCCGAAAGGTCGAGGAGAGATGGACCCGACGAACACCACGTGGCGCAAGAGCAGCTACAGCGGCTCTAACGCCGCCGAGTGCGTCGAGCTGGCGAACGTGGCTGGGGCGGCCGGTTCGGTGGTGGCGGTGCGGGACAGCAAGGACCCGGACGGTCCCGTCCTCCTGCTGACCCGCACCGCCCTGCGTGCCGCCGTCCGAGCCGCCACCGACACCCACTGACCAGCCCACCGCCCGGCTCACCGAGCAGCGG
>NZ_JBIQHY010000142.1:0-17032 GCF_044508335.1 Actinomadura sp. | reverse complement strand
GCATGTCCGGTGGTGTGAGAGGAGGGCCGGGCGACCCGGCCCTCCTACTCGATCGCGGATGCTCTGCGCGGGCTGGGTTGACGGGCTGGGGTGACGGGCGGGGTCGGCGGCGGGTCAGTCGCCGCTCGCGCCGGGCGTCTCCGACGCGCCGGGGGTCGGCTCGCCGGACGCGCCGGGGCTCGGGCTGGTCGCCGGGCCGGTCGCGGCCCCGGGCGGCTGGGTGCCGGTCGCCTGCCCGACCGGGGCGGCCTGCGGGTAGGTGAGGTAGTCCTGCTGGTGCGACACGATCGGCACCTGGAATTCCACGGCGCCCGCGTTCTCGAACTGCAGCCGCACGGGGACGGTCGAGCCCGGCTGCAGACCGCCGTCGGTGAGGCCGGTGAGCACGACGAGCGGCTGCTCGCCCGTGGTCGGGGTCTGCGGGGGGCTCTGCTCCGGCCCGGCCGTGTTCTGCGAGGTCGGCGTCGCGGACGTGTTCGGCGTGGCGCCGGTGCCGCCGGTGGTCGTCGGGCTGGCGGTGCCCGAGGGGCGTCCGCTCGGCGTCGCGGAGGGGCTCGCCGCGGGGGTCGCCGGCGGCTTGCCGAGCAGGCTGACCACGCCGCCCGCCCCGTCCGCCGCGGCGGGCGGGAGCGTGAGGGCGCCGCCCGCGATCTTCGCCCCGCCGAAGGCGGGCGAGCTGACCGACACCAACCTGTCCTGCGCGCCCTCCACCTGGTTGATCATCACACCGTAGAGCGGCATGGCCTGGCCCGGCTTGATCTGCTCGGTGGGAGCGGGCCCGAGCAGGAACATGTTGCGCAGGCTGATCTTCAGTGCCTGCGGCTTGCCGTTGGGCACCGACACGTTGACGCCCTCGGTCAGGCGGGTCGGGTAGGCGGACTGTGGAGTCTCGCCGGCGCCGCAGCCGGAGATCACCGGCGCGATCGCGACGGCGCCCGCGACGGCGAGCACGACCACTCGACGGCTGTTTCGGATCACGGCGTCGGTCTCCTCGCGAAGTGTCATCAATAGATGTGACATCGGAAAGTTGTGAGAGCGGCGTGAGATACGCCAGGGGAAGCGTAGCGAGACCCTGCCGCGGACCCCGCTCCGGGGTCGCCGACACGCCAGCGCATGGCGGGAACAATGCTCGGAAACGCGCGGAACATGCACGGGAGATGCGCCGGACGCGCACGGGAGACGCGCCGCGTCCGGCGCGCTCCGCCGCGCTTCGTCCCTTCCGGCCGCCTTTCCCGGACGATCAGCCGGTGCCGAGGGACTCGATCCGCCGGGTGAGGTCGGGCCCCGGCCGCGGCCCGTGGACGATCTCGCTGACGATGCCGTCCGGCTGCACGAACACGGCGGTGAGCCCGGCGCCGGCCGGGCCGGGCGCGGCCGGCCGGGGGGCGTAGGCGGTGGCGAGGACGCCGTCCCGGTCTTCGAGGAGGAGCGGTGTCCCGTCGTGGGCGGTGCCCGCGCACGCCCGCAGCTCCTTCACCGACGTCGCCTTCGCGCCGCCGGCGGGCCGCGGGTCGGCGACGAGCCAGAAGTTGAGCTTGTACTCCCGCGTCTTGCCCGCGAGCTCGGCCACCACCGTCTCGCACTCGTACGCGGGCGGGACGATGCCGATCACCCCGGGGCGCAGGTTCCGCAGCGGGACGGACGTGCTGCCGTCCGCGACGATGCCGACCTCCCGGTCCGGCAGCAGGCCGCCGATCTCGCCGGGGCCGGCGGACGGGCGGGGCGCGAGCTGCGCGCCGGTCGGGCGGGGCACCGGACGCGGGCCGAACGCCGTCATCAGCACGCCGCTGAGCAGCGCGACCAGCAGCGCGCCGGCGATGATCGGGATCGCGACGCCGAACCGGGTCACCGGGCGGACCAGGCGGCGGAGCCGGGCGCGGCGCCGCCGGCGCCGCTCCTCGCGGTGGTAGGCGGCCATGTCCCGCTCGAGCTCGCGGGCGTCGTCGGGGATGACCACGTCGACGGGCGGGAGCCCGTAGTCGTCGGGCTCCGGGTCGCCGCCGTCCGGCCTCACGCCGCACCTCCCCTCGCCGCTCGCGGTCCGCGGGCCGCCGTCCTATTCGGGGCCTTCCGGGCGCTTCGTACCCGCCGCGCCCGGCATGCTCACCTCCAGTATGGAACGCATCCGCGCGACTGGCGGGACGGATGCTTGTAACGGGGCTCCCCTTACCGGTAATGGCGTTCCGATGGGGTCACGGTGATCTGTCGGCTACGCTGAGTGTGGAGAACTGGACGCCGATGCACCATTAAAGGGCTTTGTCAATACCCCAATATGCGGTTTGACCTGGGCATTTGTCGGTAACGCCGGTTCAGCCACGCTCGTTTCCGTGCTACCCTGGTTCTAGCGGAAGGGGTACTTGTCACATGACTTTCCAGGTCGGCGACACCGTCGTCTACCCCCACCATGGGGCTGCTCGGATCGAGGCCATCGAGACTCGCACCATCAAGGGTGAGGACAGGACCTATCTGGTCCTGAAGGTTGACAAGGGCGACCTTACAGTGCGGGTCCCGGTCGAGAACGTCGAGGACGTGGGCGTCCGGGACGTCGTGGGCCAGGAGGGGCTCGAGAAGGTGTTCGAGGTGCTGCGCGCACCCTACACCGAAGAGCCCACCAACTGGTCGCGCCGGTACAAGGCGAACCTTGAGAAGCTCGCGTCCGGCGACGTCAACAAGGTCGCCGAGGTCGTCCGCGATCTGTGGCGGCGCGACAAGGAGCGCGGCCTGTCCGCCGGCGAGAAGCGGATGCTCGCCAAGGCGCGGCAGATCCTGGTCAGCGAGCTCGCGCTCGCCGAGAAGACCAACGAGGACAAGGCCGAGGCGCTGCTGGACGAGGTCCTGGCCAGCTGAGTTGACCGAACGGCTTCCGCGGGTGGGCGTCGGAACCGACGTCCACCCGTTCTCGTCCACCCCCCGGCCGCTCAAGGTCGCGGGCCTCGAATGGCCCGGCGAAGGCCACGGCCTCGCCGGCCACTCCGACGGAGACGTCGCCGCGCACGCCGCCTGCGACGCCCTCCTGTCGGCGTGCGGCCTCGGCGACCTGGGCGCCGTCTTCGGCACCGACGACCCCCGCTGGTCCGGTGCCTCCGGCGTCGACCTCCTCCGGGAAGTGGCCCGCCGCGTCACCGAAGCGGGCTTCACCATCGGCAACGTGGCCGTCCAGATCATCGGCAACCGCCCCAAGATCGGCAAGCGGCGCGCGGAAGCCGAGAAGACCCTCACCGAGGCGCTGGGCGGCGCCCCGGTGACGATCTCGGCCACCACCACGGACGGCCTGGGCCTGACGGGCCGGGGCGAAGGTCTCGCGGCGATGGCCACCGCCCTCGTGATCTAGGGGCCTCGTGGTCTAGGGGGCTCGTGGTCTAGGGGGCTCGTGGTCTAGGGCTGGGCCGGGTGGACGGTGCCGGTCACCTCGCCGAAGGCGATGCGGGAGCCGGAGGCGCCCGGAGCCTGGGCGCGGATCGTGACCGTGTCGCCGTCCTCCAGGTAGGTGCGCTTCGTGCCGTCCGGCAGCTCCAGCGGCTCCTGGCCGTTCCAGCTGAGTTCCAGCATGCAGCCGCGCTGGCCGCGTTCCGGGCCCGAGACCGTCCCCGAGGCGAACAGGTCGCCGGTGCGGAGCGGGGCGCCGTTCACCGTGGCGTGCGCCAGCTGCTGCGGGGACGTCCAGTACATCGACGCGAACCGCGGACGGGCCGCCACCTGGCCGTTGATCAAGATCTCCAGATGCAGGTCGAGCCCCCACGGCTCGTCGCAGCGCAGGTAGGGCAGCGGCGGGGGGTCCTGGACGGGCGGGGTCACGCGGGCCGGCTCCAGCGCGGCGACCGGCACCACCCACGGCGAGACCGACGTCGCGAACGACTTGCCGAGGAACGGCCCGAGCGGCAGCGACTCCCACGCCTGCAGGTCGCGCGCGCTCCAGTCGTTCACCAGCACGAACCCGAACACGTGGTCCCGGAACGCGCTCGTCGGCACGCCGCGCCCCGCCGACGAGGGCACGCCCGCGACGAACCCGACCTCGGCCTCGAAGTCCAGCCGGAGCGACGGCCCGTACGACGGATCCGGGTCGCCCGGCAGGCGGCGCTGGCCGGACGGCCGGATGACCGGCGTCCCCGACGGGTACACGGTGCCCGAACGGCCGTGGTACCCCACGGGCAGCCGCTTCCAGTTCGGCGGCAGCGGGTCGCCGTTCGGCCGGAAGATCCGCCCCGCGTTCACGGCGTGGTGCTCGGAGGAGTAGAAGTCGACGTAGTCGGCGACCTCGAACGGCCGCAGCAGCTCCACGTCCGCGACGGGGATCAGGTGCGGCTCGACCCGCTCCCGGTACGACTCGTCGGTGAGCAGCTCCGTCACCCGCTCCCGGTTCGCCTGCCAGGCGGGCCGTCCCGCGACCATGAAGGCGTTCAGCGACCCCGAGGCGAAGTAGTGGCGGTCCTCCACCAGCCCTGCGGCGGACATCGCCGCCAGATCGAGGACGCGGTCGCCGATGGCCACGCCGACACGCGGCAGCTCGCCGGGGCGCGCGAACACCCCGTACGGGAGGTTCTCGATGCCGAACCCGGCGTTCTCATCGACATCAACCCACGAAACGGTCGTCATGGAGACATATCTTTCCCCATGTCCGGCGTCCCGATCCGCCGCAGGACGTCGAGATTGCGAACGTTGAGCGCTGCCAGGAGGCGGCGGGCGCCCCGGGCCTCGTCCTCGGAGAGGGCCCGGACGCCGGCGGCCAGGGGCTCGGCGTCGGCGCGTTCCAGCGTCCGGCGCACATCGCGCTCACCGGCGGCGGCCTGCGCGGCGGCCAGCAGGACGTTCAAGAAGCCCGGCCCGGAGGGCGAGCGGACGGCGTGGCCCGCACCGTTCCAGCACGAGAACCGCAGACCGCGCTCGGCGCAGGCGCAGATGAACGCCGCCGACACGGCCGCGGTCGCGGCGCCGAGGGGCGCGCCGCGGTCGCGGGCCGCGGCGATGCGGTCCAGCGCGTCCCGCCAGCCGGGCGCCGGGCGCACCTCGATGCGCGCCGGGACGTCGGACGGCAACTGGGCGAGCGCCACGGCGGCGGCCCGCGCCTGGTCGGCGTCCTCCGGCACGGCGATCTCCACCGCGCACGGCCGGACGCGCGGCTCGGCGAGGGCGGCGTCCAGCGTCTTCGGCAGCTCGCCGACCCCGGTGTCGCCGACGAGGACGAGGTCGAGGAGGTCCTCCGGGACGAGATGCGTCCGCAGCTCGGCGAACCGGGACGCCGGGCAGCGCAGCCGCCCCGCCGCCGGGCTCCGGGCGGCCTCGCGGTAGGCGGGCAGCGCCCGGTCCAGCGGCGCGCGTTCCGGCGGGAAGAGCGCGGCGTCGTCGAAGAGCCGATCGAGTAAGGCGCTCATGCCCGGGTCAGTACCCCCGGACGCGTCCGGCTAGTCGGCGGGCGGGGTGGGGCCGCTGCGGAAGTTGCTCGACGGCGGCGGGTTCCAGTCCTTGGCCGGGCCGTCGCCGGCGTCGGGGTCCTCGGCGCGGTCGGCGGGCGGGGTGTCGTGGAGGTCCTCCTCCGCGCCCGGGACCACGATGTCGGGCCGCGTCGTGGACGCCACGGGGCGCTCCTCGGCGTCGTCCCGGTCGCGGCCGCGGACGAGTTCGACGTCCGTCGGGAGCAGCGCCGGGATCTGGTCGAGCGGCGGCCGCGGCTCCGGCAGCGCGTCCAGCGGCGGCGCCGGCTCGGACGACAGGCTCCCCCCGTACCCGGCGCCCTCGGGCTCCGCGCGCCCTCCCGGCCCGGCCGGCTCGTCCTCGCCGGGCCCGTGCGCGGGGCCGCTCGGCTCGTGTTCCGCCTCGTGTGCGGCGGGCTCGTGTGCGGCGGGCTCGTGTGCGGCCGGCTGGTACTGGACGGGCTCCGGGACGCCGCCCTCGGGCGCGTACGGGGCGGCCCGCCCTGCCTCCTGCCCGGTGACGGGCTCGGGCTCGGTGACCGGCTCGGGTTCGGCGGCGGGCTCCGGAGGGAACGGGATCAGCGGCTCCTCGTCGGCGGCGCCGGACGGCGGCTCTGCGGACGGCGGCTCTGCGGACGGCTGCGGCTCGGCGGGCGGCTCCAGCGCGAGCGGCGGCGGCCCGGCGGGCCCCAGCACCTTCACATGCCCGCGCTGCCCCTCGACGGGAGCGGTCTCCGCGGCGGCGGGCCGGGCCACCCGGATCTGCTTGAACATCGTCAGCCACAGCCAGATCGCGATCACCAGCATCACCTCCGGCGCGACGGCCACGCCCGCGCGCACCGCGTCGTCCGGGAGGGAGCCGTACCCCCACACCGCGTGCTGGACGGAGGCCGCGGCGCCCCCGGCGGCGAGGAGGAGCAGCAGCGCCCAGCGGAGCAGCCGCGTCCACCAGCGGGCGTTGCGGGTGACGACCAGCGACAGGATCGTCATCGCGACGAGGATGTCGGCCATCGCCGGGTACAGCGGCGCCCAGCGGCGGCTCACCCGCCCGGCGAGGGCGAGCTCGCGGAGGACGTCGTAGGTGAGCACGTACGCGCCGGCGGCGAGCGCGGCGACGACGAGGCCGGCGAGCGCGGTGAGCACCCGCCGCTGCGCGCGGGTGAAGGTCGGCCGGGTCGGGTCAGATGGCATGGGGTCTCGTTCCGGGGGAGGGCGCCTTGAGGGTCCGCAGCCGAGATTAATCGGCCCGGACGGCGGCGAACCGCAACTTCTTAGTGATCACATTGTCGCTGCGCACGATAAAGGGGGAGACGTACGGTATGGACGACGACGTCCCGAGGGGAGGCTGCGATGCCCTACGGCTGGTTCGTGGACGGGACCCGAACCCGGACGGCCGGGTAGCGCGGCGTGGCGTCGCCTGATGACGGGGTCCACGACCGGCTGGGCGAGCCGGTCCGGACGTTCGACGGCCGGGCGGCGGGCCGCCGCACATGGGCGTGGCTGTGCCTGCTCGGCCTGGCGTCGCTGGCGCTGATCCCGGCGGCCGTCGTCTACCTGCACGAAGGCGCGTGGTGGGTGGGCGTCCCCGCGCTGCTGCTCTCGATGGGGTACGCGGCCGCCGCCGGCTGGATCGCGGGACGCGACCGCCCCCGCCTCCGCAACCGGATCGCCCGCCTCTACACCAACGGGCTGTCGGTCACCGGGCCGGGCGGCGAGACCGGCTACACGTGGGACGAGCTGGAGTCGGTGACGGTCTCGGGGCGGCGCAGCGGCCCGCGGATCCGGTGGTGCTTCACGATCGTCGCGGACGACGGCGGCGTGCTGCGGCTCGAAGACGACATCCCGGACGTCCGGGCGCTCGGCGTGACCGTCGCGAAGGAGGTGACGGCCCGGATCGTCCCGCGGCGCCTGGCGGCGGTGCGGGCGCGGGAGCGGGTGCGCCTCGGCCCGTTCACCGTGGACCTGGACGGCGTCGAGAAGGACGGCGAGCGGCTGCCGTGGAAGGCCGTCCAGGACGTGGAGATCAGCAACGGCATGGTGACCGTGCGCGCGTACACCGGCCGGATGGACCTGGTGGCGGTCGCCTCCCAGATGCCTGACGCGCTGGCGTTCGCGGCGCTGTGCCGCCGGCTCAGTGATCCGGGCGGGCCCTTCTGAAAACTCTTCCGCGGGGCATGTAGAGAACCCGCCGCCGGCTCCGATCGTTCAGTGACGAACGGCCGACCGGGGCCGACGAGCGGCCGACCGGGGCCGCTCGGGACGACACACGGGACGAGGAGCACACCGTGAAGTACATGCTGCTGATCTACAACCGCCCCGGCTTCGCGGAGGAGCTGACGGAGGCGGAGCGCGACGCGCTGTTCGCCGAGGTCGACGCGATCATGCGGGAGCTGCAGGAGTCGGGCGAGTGGGTCGGCGGGGAGGCGCTGGCCGACCCGTCCACCACCAAGAACGTGCTGGAGCGCGGCGGGCAGCCGGCGGTGACCGACGGGCCGTTCCTGGAGGCCAAGGAGCACTTCGCCGGCTTCCTCACCGTCGACTGCGAGTCGGAGGAGCGGGCGGTCGAGATCGCCAGGCGCTGGCCGGACGTCCGGTTCGGCGGGCGCATGGAGGTCCGGGCCGTCATGAGCGAGGGCGGGGCGGAGATGTGACGGCGCCCCCGGCCGTCGAGGACCTGCTGCGCACCCTCGCGCCGCAGGTCCTCGGCACGCTCGTGCGGCGGCACGGCGCGTTCGACGCCTGCGAGGACGCCGTGCAGGAGGCGCTCCTCGCCGCCGCCGTGCAGTGGCCGGGGGACGGCGTCCCGGAGAACCCGCGCGGCTGGCTGCTGACCGTCGCGGCGCGGCGGCTCACCGACCAGTGGCGCAGCGAGCGGGCCCGCCGCGACCGCGAGGCCGCGGTGTCCGCGCGGGAACCCGCGCAGCCCGGCCCGGACGAGGACCGGCCGGGCGACCGGGACGACACCCTGACGCTGCTGTTCCTCTGCTGCCATCCGGCGCTGTCGCCGTCCTCGCAGGTCGCGCTGACGCTGCGGGCGGTCGGCGGGTTGACGACGGCGCAGATCGCGCGGGCGTTCCTGGTGCCGGAGGCGACGATGGCGCAGCGGGTCAGCCGCGCCAAGGCGAAGATCAGGGCGGCCGGGGCGCGGTTCGCGATGCCGCCGCCGGGGGAGCGGGGCGAGCGGCTGCGCGCCGTCCTGCACGTCCTGTACCTGATCTTCAACGAGGGGTACACCGCGTCCAGCGGGCCGGACCTGCAGCGCGCCGACCTCACCGCGGAGGCGATCCGGCTCGCGCGGGCGCTGCACGGCCTGCTGCCGGACGACGGCGAGGTCGCGGGCCTGCTCGCGCTGATGCTGCTCACCGACGCCCGGCGGGCGGCGCGCACGGGGCCCGGCGGGCTGCTGATCCCGCTCACCGAGCAGGACAGGACGCTCTGGCGGCGGGACGCGATCGAGGAGGGCACGGCCCTCGTCACCGACGCGCTCACCTGGTCGCCGCCCGGCCCGTACCAGCTGCAGGCCGCGATCGCCGCCGTCCACGCGGAGGCGCGCCGGCCCGAGGACACCGACTGGCGGCAGATCCTGGCGCTGTACCGGCTGCTGTCGCACCTGGCGCCGAACCCGGTGGTCACGCTCAACGAGGCGGTGGCGCTGGCGATGGTGCACGGGCCGTCCGCCGGGCTGGACCTGCTGCGGACGCTGGACGGCGACGACCGGGTCTCCGGGCACCACCGGCTCGCGGCCGTCCGCGCCCACCTGCTGGAGATGGCCGGTGACACCGGCGCGGCGCGGGACGCGTACCGGGAGGCGGCGCGGCTCACGACCAGCATCCCCGAGCGCCGCTATCTCGAATCCCGCGCCTTCCGGCTCAACGGGAAAGACGGAGATGACGGAGAAGACGGCGGGGACGACGGGGACGACGGGGACGCTTGACGCGGTGTTCGGCGAGGCGCGACGCGGCGGCGGGGGCCGCGCCGCGCAATGCGCGACGCGGCCGCTCGCCGATCCAATAACCTGAACCCTGTGAGTCTGCGCTTCTACGACACCGGCACCCGCAGCGTCCGCACGTTCGAGCCCCTCGAAGAAGGCCGCGTGGGGATGTACGTGTGCGGTGCGACCCCGCAGGCATCACCGCACATCGGGCACCTCCGCTCGGGCGTCATCTACGACGTGCTGCTGCGCTGGCTGCGCGCGTCCGGGTACGAGGTGACGTTCGCGCGCAACGTCACCGACATCGACGACAAGATCATCGCGGTGTCGGCGGAGCAGGGCGTCCCGTGGTTCGCGGTCGCCGAGGGCAACCAGCGCGTGTTCAACCAGGGCTACGACCTGCTCGGCTGCCTGCCGCCGACGGTCGAGCCGCGCGCCACCGGGCACGTCCCGGAGATGATCGTGCTGATCCGCCGGCTGATCGAGAAGGGCCACGCGTACGCCGCGGGCGGCGACGTGTACTTCGACGTGAAGTCGTGGGCCGACGAGTACGGCGCGCTGTCGAACCAGCGGCTGGAGAACATGCGGTCCGCAGGCGACACGCCCAATGAGGACGCTAAACGCGACCCGCGCGACTTCGCGCTCTGGAAGGGCGCCAAGCCGGGCGAGCCGTCCTGGGAGACGCCCTGGGGCCGCGGGCGTCCCGGCTGGCATCTCGAATGCTCGGCGATGGCGACGAAGTACCTCGGCCCCACGTTCGACATCCACGGCGGCGGGGTCGACCTCATCTTCCCGCACCACGAGAACGAGATCGCCCAATCCCGCGCCGCCGGCGACGGGTTCGCGCGCTACTGGCTGCACAACGGCCTCCTCACCGTGGACGGCGAGAAGATGAGCAAGTCGGTCGGCAACGTGGTGCTGCTGCCCGATCTGCTCGGCAAGGCCCGCCCGGTGGAGGTGCGCTACTACCTCGCCTCGGCGCACTACCGGTCGCTCATGGACTACACCGACGCCGCCCTGGCCGAGGCCGTCTCCGCCTACCAGCGGATCGAGGGCTTCGTGACGCGGGCCTCGGAGGTGGTGGGGGCCGTCCCCGCGTCGTCCGTGCCGTCCGCGTTCGCCGCCGCGATGGACGATGATCTAGGCGTCCCGCAGGCGCTGGCGGTGCTGCACGAGACCGTCCGGGAGGGCAACAGCGCGCTGGCGTCCGGCGACCATGACGCGGCGCGCGGCGCGCTCGCCGCGGTGCGGGCCATGGCGGACGTCCTCGGCATCGACCCGCTGTCGCCGCAGTGGAGGAAGGCGGGCGAGGAGGACCTCCGCCCCGTCGTGGACGCCCTGGTGGCGGTGGCGCTGGAGCAGCGGCAGGCCGCGCGGGCGCGCAAGGACTACGCGGCCGCCGACGCCATCCGCGACAGCCTGGCCGAGGCCGGGATCGTGGTCGAGGACACCCCGCACGGCCCCCGCTGGGAGCTGAAGCGCGGCTGACCGGCGCCGCGCGGAGTGCGCGACGCGTCCCGCGCGGCGGATAAAATCGGACGTTCGCGGGGGTTCGCCGACGTGCCGTCCCGCCGACAGAGTCTTAGCCGACAGAGTTCTTAGCCGAGAGAGTCTTAGCCGCCCGGCAGCCGCGAGGGCGAGCACGCAATCGTCGCGAGGGGCGTAACGCACAATGGCCAAGCGCAAGGGCAAGGGACCGACCCCCAAGGCCGAGGACCGGCACTGGCACGGCAAGCGCCAGAAGGCCCGCGCCATCAAGAACGCCAAGCGCACCGGCACGCCGACGCTGGGGCCGGGCGGGCGCGCGAAGGCCGCGGCCGCCGCCCCCGGCGGGCGTCCCGCCGGCGCTCGGCGCGCGAACGGCGAGGTCCCCGAGCTGGTCACCGGCCGGAACCCGGTCGTCGAGGCGCTGCGCGCGGGCGTCCCGGGCACGGCGCTGTACGTGATGTCCAGCAACGACGAGCGGGTCCGGGAGTCGATCCAGCTGGCCGCCGACCGCGGCGTCCCGCTGCTGGAGACCGGGAAGAACGAGCTCGACCGGCTGACCGGCGGCGCCGTCCACCAGGGCATAGCGCTGCAGGTCAGGCCGTACCGGTACGCGCACCCGGACGACCTGCTCAAGGGCGCCGCGCCGCTGGTCGTCGCGGTCGACGGGATCACCGACCCGCGCAACCTCGGCGCGATCGTCCGGTCCGCCGCCGCGTTCGGCGCGACCGGGGTCGTCGTGCCCGAGCGGCGCGCGGCCGGGATCACCGCGGGCGCCTGGAAGTCGTCCGCCGGGACGCTCGCGACCTGCCCCGTCGCGCAGGCGACGAACCTGGCGCGGCAGCTCAAGGCGTACCAGAAGGCGGGCTGCTTCGTCGCCGGGCTGGACGCGCGCGGCGGCGTGACCGTCGCCGACCTGGAGATCGCGTCCGGGCCGTTCGTGCTGGTCGTGGGCTCGGAGGGCAAGGGGCTCGGCCGGCTGGTCGCCGACACCTGCGACATGCTGGTCACGATCCCGATGCCGGGGAGGGCCGAGTCGCTCAACGCCGGGGTCGCCGCGGGCATCGCACTGTACGAGGTCAGCCGCCTGCGCGCCTGACCGCCGCGGAAACTTTATCTCAACAGGAATAATCTCAACGTTCATAGGCTTAGCATTGATGTACCTGCCGTGCTCATGCCCACGCTGAGGTGATCTCCCTCATGACCTCCATCGCGGCACCGCGGACGCAGCCCGCCCGCCACGCGTCCGACCTCGCCCTGGCCGCCTTCGCACCCGCAAGCTGGGGCACCACCTACGTCGTCACCACCACCCTCCTTCCCGCCGACCGCCCGATGCTGGCCGCGACCCTGCGCGCGCTGCCCGCCGGGCTGGTGCTGCTCGCCGCCACCCGGCGCCTCCCGCGCGGCTCCTGGTGGTGGAAGTCCGCCGTCCTCGGCATGCTGAACTTCGGCGCCTTCTTCCCGCTGCTCTTCTTCGCCGCCTACCGGCTGCCGGGCGGGGTCGCCGCCACCGTCGGCTCCGTGCAGCCGCTGGTCGTGGCGCTGCTGTCGCTCGGCGTCCTGCGCGTCCGCCCGGCCCGCGCCGTCCTGTACTCGGCGCTCGCCGGCACCGGCGGCGTCGCGCTGCTGACGCTCACCTCCGACGCCCGCCTGGACCCGCTCGGCATCGCCGCCATGCTCACCGCGACGTCCCTCATGGCCGCCGCGATCGTCCTCGCGAAGAAGTGGGGACGTCCCGAATCGCCGCTGGTCATGACCGGGTGGCAGCTCACCGTCGGCGGCCTCGTCCTGCTGCCGCTGACGCTGCTGACCGAGGGCGTCCCGCCGTCCGTCACGGGCGAGAACGTGCTGGGCTTCGCCTACCTCGGCATCGTCGGCACCGCGATCGCGTACGCGCTGTGGTTCCGCGGCATCGACCGGCTCGCCCCGACGTCCGTCTCGCTGCTCGGCCTGACCAACCCGATGGTCGCGACCCTGGCGGGCCTGCTGGTCCTCGGGCAGACGCTCACGTTCTGGCAGCTCGTCGGATTCACCATCGCGCTCGGGGCCCTGGTCGCCGGCCAGTCGTTCAACCGGAAGCCCGCGCCGGCCCTGGAGGCCCCCGTGCCGCTCCCGCAGCCGGCCGGGCGGCTCTGAACATCTTCAGACGCGCAGACCCCTCCGGCGCCTCTTGAGAAAAGCAAGTTCAGCCGGGTTCTCCGTCAGTTCGATGGCCTCGGCGTAGGCGCCGGCGGCCTCCGCGTCCCGTCCCAGCCGGCGCAGCAGATCGGCGCGGATCGCATGGAACAGGTAGTACCGGCCGAGGTCGAGACCGTCCACGAGAGCAAGACCTGCCTCCGGACCCTCGACCTCCGCCACCGCCACCGCCCGGTTGAGCGCCGCGACAGGAGTGGGCGCGACGGCCATCAACTGGTCGTACAACTCCAGAATCTGATCCCACCGCGTATCCTCGGCCGTCGCCGCATCGCTGTGCACCGCGTTGATGGCGGCCTGGATCTGGTACGGCCCCGGCCGGTCGATCGCCAGGCACCGCCGGACGAGCGCCTGCCCTTCCTCCACGAGCCCGCGATCCACAACCCGCGGTCCTGCTGAGACAGCAGAACAAGTTCGCCGCCTTTGATCCGGGCGGCCTTGCGCGACTCCACCAGGAGCATCAGTGCGAGAAGCCCCAGCACTTCGGGCTCGTCCGGCATGAGCTCCCGCAGGACGCGCCCCAGCCTGATCGCCTCGCCGCCCAGCTCCTCCCGCCCCGCATACCCTTCGTTGAACACGAGATAGATGACGGCCAGCACCCCGGACAGCCTTTCCGGAAGCTCCGCCTTCTCCGGCACCCGGTAGGGGATCCGCGCGTCCCGGATCTTCGCCTTCGCCCTGACGAGCCGCTGCGCCATCGTCTTCTCCGGCACGAGGAACGCCCGCGCGATCTCCACCGTGCTCAGCCCGCCCAGCAGCCGCAACGTCAGCGCCACCCGCGCCTGAAGCCCCAGCGCCGGATGGCAGCACGTGAACATGAGCCTCAGCCGGTCGTCCTCCACCCCGCCGTCCACGACCGGCTCACCCCCGCCGATCAGCACGGCCTCCGCCTGCTTCCCGTCCCGCAGCGCCTCCCGGCGCAGCCGGTCGATCGCCTTGTTCCGCGCCGTCGTGATGATCCACCCGGCCGGGCTCGGCGGCGTCCCGTCCGACGGCCACCGCCGGACCGCCTCCACGAACGCGTCCTGCACCGCCTCCTCGGCCACGTCGACGTCGCCGAAGACCCGGACCAGGACGGCCACCGCCCGCCCGTGCTCCTCCCGGAAGACCCGCTCGATCACACCTCGCCCACGAACGGCCGCACCTCGATCGGCAGCCCCGTCGCCTTGGTGAACCGCGCCGCGACCTTCAGCGCCGCGTCCAGATCCTCCACCTGGATGATCGTGATGCCGCCGATGTGCTCCTTGCCCTCCGTCCAGGGCCCGTCCGTCGCGACGCATTCGTCACCCCGCAGCCGCACCACGGTGCTCGCCTCGGGCCCGTGGAGCCCGCGCCCGAACACCCACGACTCCTCCAGCTCCAGATCCCGCCGGATCTCCCCGATCTCCGCCATGACCTTGTCCAGCACCTCCGGCGGCGGAGGATCGCCCACCGGCTGGATCATGTTGAGCGCATAGAGCTTCATGCCTCCTCCTTCTCATACCTCACGATCACTACCCCGGTCGTCGTCGTCACCGACTCCACCAGCCGCATGCCCGCCTCGACCCCGTCGAACAGCCGCCGTCCCGTCCCCAGCACCACCGGATGGACCATGAGCAGCCACTCATCGACGAGCCCCCGCCGCATGAGCTCCCGCGCCAGCACCCCGCTCCCCAGCACGGTGAGCCCGCCCTCGATCTTCTCGACGTCCTCCACATCACCGACGAGCACGGAGTTCATCCAGGGCAGCGGCTCCTGCAACGTCCGCGACACCACATACTTCGTGGTCCGGTTCAGCGCGTCGGTGTACGGGTTGCCGTCCGTCTGCTTCGGCCAGTACCCGTAGAACTGCTCGTACGTCCGCCGTCCGAGCAGCAGGCCCCCTTCCCCGCCCATCCCCTTCCCGAGCACGTCCCTCATGACCTGGTCGTTCCCCGCGAGGGCCCACCCCCCACGAGGGAAGCCGCCCCGCACGTCCTCATCGGCGGCGGCGGGGGCCTGCATGACCCCGTCCAACGACAGATGCTCCACAAGCACGACGTTCCCCACGGAAATCTCCCTCCTGTCACCCCCTACACGAACGAGCCACCCCCAAATCGACATAGGCTCCACCCGTGATCACCAAGCGGTCGGTGGCAGCTGTGCCCCTCACGCTCCTGTGCCTACAGCGCCGCCGGCACCCCGATCACCGTCTCAACCCAAGACACCGAGACCCAGGAAGCAAACCTGAACATAGACATCGCCGCGATGACCCAGCACAAGGTCACCGTCCGCTTCACCGAGGTGACCACCTGAAAGGAACGACATGGACGTGCGCGAGGACGACCTCGTACTGCGGCCGGACTTTCGCGCAGGTTCGGCCATCCTGGCAGCCATCGCCGTGGCGGCAGCGGCCATCGTCGCCGCGATCCTGATAGGCGACGCCCCGACGGTGTTCGCCCCGATCGTCGGCGGCGTCTTCGCCGTGCTCTTCCTCTTCGTACTCGGAAGCCTCCTGCGCGCCCGGATCGTCCTGACGCAGCACGAACTCGTCCTGCGAGGCCCGTTCTCCGCCCAGCACAAGCCACGCGCGCACATCGCCGAGGTAATCCGCGCAAGGATCACCGCCCCACGCGGAGCGACCAACGGGAACCTGTTCGTCCTGGACGAGAGCCGCAGCCTGCTCCTGAGAATCCCCGCCGACGCCTACCGCCGCGGGGACCTAGACCTCCTGGTGACCACGCTGGACGTCCCGTGCAGCGGCCCAAGCAGCCCGATCAACCCAAAGAAGTTCGCCGAGACCTACCCAGGCATCCTGACCAAGGTGGAACAACACCCCTACCGCCTGGCCCTAGCAACCGCCGCCATCATCGTGACAACCCTGCTAGCGGTACTCCTAGTCTCCCTAGCCGCAACCTGACCACCACGAACCAACCCCCTCCCAAACCCAGACCACCGTCCACCAGTGGCGCCACCGCTTCGAACGCCCGGCTTGCGCCCTCTACTGGACGGCACACCCGTAGACTCATGATGAGGGCTGGCAAGGACACTCAGTGCTGAGGAGGGGCGTCATGACGGCTGAACCACTCAATCACGATCATGGCCCGCTCGATCCAGAAGGCATCCTCCGTCGCCTGCCCCATGAGGAGCGAGAGCGGTTCATCCGGGACTACCACAGCGCCCTCGACGCCGCGCACGAACTCTGGCGCTACCGCCAACTCCAAGAGGTCCTCCGCCTCTGGCACATGCGGGCCACCGCGTACGCCCGCCCCGACTTCGCCGAGCGGGCACAGCAGGCACGCACAGGCGCCCCGGCCGTCTTCACTGACGCCGCAGAAACAATCCCCGGGTGGCCTGAAAGTGCGGACGGCGCTCGTCGAATTACCGCGTCGAGCTGCACGCAACCGCACTCGCCCAGATCGGCGGCCTCCCTCCAGAGGCCTTCGACGCCCTAGTGACATCCCTCGCCGACGTTGCCGAACGTCCCTGGGACGCGATGGCTCTCTACAACGACGAGCCTGAATACCGCCAAGTCATCCTCGGCACCTACGGCCTGGCCTCCTTCTACGTCGACGATACAGCCGAGATCATCCGCGTTTTTGACGTCACCTGGACCGGCTGACACTCATCACACCCATGGCGAAAGTCAGTTTGTTTGTACGAGCAATCCGTCGGCGGAGCGTATCCACCGTACTCCTGCAGCATCACGGAAGGTGATCTCTATCAAGAACATTCCATTTCGGAGGTGGTGTGGGACTTCTTCATATTCGTCTTCCGCCAGTTCTAGCGGCATGAATTTGGTTTCGTGGGGTGGGAGTACGGCGATGTTTTCAAAGAACCAATCGCCTCCAGCAGTCGGCTCACCATCACTCGCCGGCTGGAATACTGGGTAGATATCGAATACAGGAAGATCAGACGCATTTCGCACAAAAGCGCCGAACATGTTCTCTTCGAGGGCGGTACTAGGTGCTGGCGCGAACCACGCTGCGATCTTTTCCGCCTGACTGCGGCGCTCTGCTTCATCACGCGCACTGCGTTCCTCCGCCGCGTGTTTGTC